>JAEUSA010000032.1 GCA_016788945.1 Leptospiraceae bacterium | reverse complement strand
CGACGAATGACCGGTATGACCCGCGAACATAAAATCATCGAAATCGTAGAACATCGCGAGGGTAGCAAGGTACTGTGCGCGCGAGATGGCATCAGCTGTCGGGCGTTTTACCTTTTTAAAGTAGGGGCTCTTCTTCGCATGCAAAATTGCCGCGAGCATCGAGATGGTCTGCCACGCATTAATTTTTTGAATATGTTGCGGGATTTTTGTTGCGCTGAGTCCTTTTTCCGGGTCGGCGTACGCAACGATACGTTCAAAAACTGACATCGATGTCATTATTGAGCGCTGTCGTGTTACTGACCTGAGCGTCGAGTACTTTTTACTGCGCCTGTCTTCGCATCCTGTTTAGGGGGAAATTCCTAACGCTGCGTTTCGGATTCAACGAAAGCATTGCCATCACGGTTTCGGGAAAAAGCAATTTTGCCGCCGCATTTTGTGATCTGGTAAACACCCTCATCAGTATAGTCATAGGCATGTATCACATCCCTTGGCGTACGTGCCGGACAGAGATTACTGCCGAAAAAGCTGTTGTTTTCTGTGTGCTTTGTCAGGTGAAGTTCTGTATCTGTTAGTTGATATTCGCCGAATGCGATATGCTTGATTCTGCATCCCATATTATACTCAGAAACGTGTTCAATTTGATACCGGAGGTCGGGCAAGAACATTAGATGCATGGTGAATTCTGAGTGAGTCTTACCTGTACATCCGAAGCCAAAGCTGAACCGTTTTCCAACGAGTAGATTTTTCTGATTTACCGATATCATTGATGCAGTTGATTTTGGTGGAGGCAAATGTGAATTTTTTTGGCCATGGTTCATGCAAGAACAGGGAATACAGATAGCAGTCCACAGGCTACACAGTGCATTCCTCATCTTTGGCATGAAGGAGTTAAATTTCCCGATCTTTCGTTTCGGGCAACAGAAAAAAACCGAGCACTGCCGATGCAGCCGCGACGACTACCGGATACCAGAGACCGTAAAACACGTCACCCGTTGCGGCCACCATTGCAAACGCAATCGTCGGCAGAAAACCGCCAAACCAGCCATTGCCGATGTGGTAGGGCAGCGACATCGATGTGTAGCGGATGTTGGTCGGGAACAGTTCAACGAGCCAAGCGGCGATCGGACCGTAGACCATCGTGACGTAAATTACCAGCAGCGAAAGCAGCAATAGTACGATCGGGATATGGATTTCGGCCGCATTGGCTTTGGTCGGATAACCCGCCGCGGCGGTGAGGGCAGAAATTTCTTTTTCGAGCATGGCGTATTGCGATTTGAAATCCGCCTTGGAAAGTGGGCGACCGTCAAACACGTTGACCATTTTTTGCCCGACCTGAATGAGTGCGAGATCACCGGGCTTGCCCGCGGCATTGGCATAGGGGATACCTTTTTTTGCCAGCAACGATTTGGCGATATCGCATGAACTGGTAAATTGCGCCGAGCCCACCGGGTCGAACTGGAAGCTGCAAGTGCCGGGTGCAGCATAAACCACGACCGGGGCCTCTTCGCTCGCGCGGTGGATTGCAGGGTTCGCGTATTTCGTCAGTGCCTTGAAGATGGGAAAATAGGTCGCAGCGGCCAAAAGACAGCCGACCAGAATTACCGGTTTACGGCCGATGCGATCAGACAATCGGCCAAACACAATAAAGAACGGCGTGCCGATGAGCAGCGCACCGGCGATCAGATAATTGGCTGTCTCGGCATCGATTTTGAGCGTCTGCTGCAAGAAGAAGAGTGCGTAAAATTGCCCGGTGTACCATACGACTGCCTGCCCGGCGGTTGCACCGATCAGGGCTGCGATCACTATCTTGAGATTGCCCCAGTGAGCAAACGCATCGGCCAAAGGAGATTTTGAACCCTTGCCCTCGGCTTTCATTTTCTGGAACGCGGGCGATTCATGCAGCTGAACGCGTATATAGACAGAAATGCCTAACAACACAATCGAGAGCAAAAACGGAATACGCCACGCCCAGATTTCGAAATCTCCCTTAAATATGCTGCGGCAGGCGAGAATGACCAATAGCGAAAGAAACAGCCCGAGGGTTGCCGTCGTTTGTATGAAACTGGTAAAAAAGCCGCGTTCACCCGGTGGCGCGTGTTCGGCGACATAGGTGGCAGCACCGCCGTATTCACCGCCGAGCGCCAGACCCTGCAGCAGACGCAGCGAAATCAAAATAACGGGAGCAATGATGCCGATCGAAGCATAACCGGGCAACAGGCCAACGACCGCAGTCGAAACACCCATAATCACAATAGTGATGAGAAAGGTATGTTTGCGGCCAACGAGATCACCTAATCGGCCGAACACAATCGCACCAAACGGCCGCACGGCAAAGCCCGCAGCGAAGGCGAGCAGGGCAAAAATAAATGCGGTCGTTTCGTTGACACCCGAGAAAAACTGTTTGCTGATAATGCCCGCGAGTGAACCGTAGAGATAAAAATCATACCACTCAAACACCGTGCCGAGTGAGGCGGCAAAAATGACGCGGCGTTCTTCAGACGTGATGTGGTGGTGCGCAGGTGAGGTCGACATTCAGCCAGCGCATGCAGCGATTGTCCGCACGGCAAGAGAAAATTTGCCTTGGTCCGACAGGTTGGTCGTATACGTAGGCCTTCCTTTTCCTTTACGGCCTCTCTTAATTGTAGTTTCGTCTCCCATGTCGATGCGCGGAACGCTGACTTTTCCCGGCGATAAATCACTTTCGCACCGCGCAGCGATTTTGGCCACTTTGGCGCGCGGCACCTCGACGATCTCGAATTTTCTCGATGCCGGCGATACCATGAACACCCTCAAAGCGATGCAGGCCTTGGGGGCAAAGGTTACTGCGCTCGGCGAGCGTTCGTTTCGCATTGAATCGCCGGGCTTGGCCGGTCTGAAATCCCCCACCACAGTCATCGATTGCGGAAATTCGGGAACCGGTTCACGCCTGATCATGGGGTTGATTGCGGGCCTCGACGGTATCACCGCGGTGATCGATGGTGATGCGAGTTTGCGCAAGCGCCCGATGCGGCGCGTGATCGGCCCGCTCGAGAAGTTAGGGGCCAAATTTGAATGGCTATCTGACACCGATTGTCTGCCGGTGCGTGTGACGGGAACAAAGCTGCCGCCGATTGCGTTTACTGAAACGCTTGGCTCGGCGCAGGTAAAATCGGCGGTGATTCTCGCAGCTCTTGCTTCGCAGACTTCACTCACTCTCGATGAGCCTCACCCTTCGCGCGACCATACGGAAAACATGCTGCGCTTTGCCGGCATTGATATAAAGAAAGAAAAAACTGCTGAGGGATTCCGCATTTTGCTCGGTCCGGGTTCGGTCGTGCAGCCACGCGACTATAAGATCTGGGGTGATGTATCGTCGGCGGCCTTCTTTGCCGTCGGCGCATGCCTGTTACCCGACAGCGAGTTATTGCTGCGCGGTATTCTGCTCAACCCGTACCGCGATCGTTATTTATATACTTTGAAGCAAATGGGCGCCGATATCGAAATTCTGCCACAGCGCGATGAATGCGGTGAGAAGGGCGGCGATGTGTTGGTGCGAAGTTCGCGCCTCAGAGGGATTGAACTCCCCAAAGAAAGTATTCCCTCACTTATCGACGAAATTCCCGTACTGACGATCGCCGGTGCCTTTGCCGAGGGCAGGTTTGCCTACCGCAACGCGAAAGAGCTGCGCGTCAAAGAGTCTGATCGCATTGCGATCATGGCGCAGAATCTGCAACGCGTGGGCGTTGCCGCCAAAGAGTACGACGATGGCATGGAACTCGAGGGAAATCCTACGCGAAAGATGGCGGGCAAAATCGAACCGCACATGGATCACCGCATCGTGATGTCGTTTGAGATCGCCAATCTCGTCGCTGCCGAGTTGAGCAGCAGTAAGAGTTCCGGGCAACCGCCCGGAACTCTTACTGCGCCACTCATTATCGAAGGGAAAGAATGGGTCGAGACCTCGTTTCCGTCATTTTATGATAAACTCAAATCTGTGCTGGCAAATCACGGGGATTCAAACGGTTTTCATAAGGAAAAAACTCCGCAGGTCATTACGATCGACGGACCTGCTGGGTCGGGCAAATCGACAGTCGCGTACATGCTTGCGCGCGCGCTCGGTTACAGCCAAATCGACTCAGGCGCGCTCTACCGGGCTTATACCTACTGCGGTTACCGCGAGTTTCAGCGCCTCGGCTCGCCCGGTGATTGGGCGAGTGCGGTTACGGAAAATGCCGCGCTGTCAGCTTATCTCTCAGAACTTAAGATTGCGCTGCGGTTTTCGGAAGATGGCCGCCAGCATGTGCTCGTCGAGGGTAAGGAACTCACGCATGAACTGCGCTCTCCCGAAATCGCTCCTCTGATCAAGCCGGTCGCCGATGCGCGGTATGTGCGCGAACGTGTGCGGGAAGTGCTCGCGCATGCCTCGACTAACTATTCACTCGTCGCCGATGGGCGCGATATGGGTACCGAGGTATTTACCCATGCCCGTTTTAAGTTTTTCCTGACGGCCGACAGCCGTACCCGTGCCGAAAGGCGATTGGCCGAGTTTCGCGCGAAATCTCCCTCGATCACGCTCGACGAGGTGCAGCAGCAGATCGAAGACCGTGATCGCGACGATATGAGTCGCGAATACGGAGGACTCAGACCGGCTGCAGAGGCCATTTTCATTGACACCTCGTCTCACACTCAGGAGCAAGTGGCACATATAATGCTGGCATACATCCGGTGTGCCGCAGTTTAGGGGTTCCCATGGCAACGCGAAAAGTGCTTTTTCAAGACAGCAACGTCTCAATGGCAGACGTTTTTAAGACAGATACAGCTGTCGCAGACATCAGGTCGGGGGCCATCATCAGCGGCAAAGTCGTGAGCGTGACTCCCGAGTTTGCCATCATCGACATGGGCGGCAAATCAGAAGGGCGCATCGGTGTGCGTGAATTTGACGTTGCCCCGGCAGTCGGCGAGACAGTCGAAGCGTTGGTCAAATCGTATGATAAAGAAACCGGGCTCGTTCAGCTTTCGAAGCGTGAGCTCGAAATGCGCCGCGGTTGGGAAATTGTCAAAGAAGCATTCGAAAAGAATGTGCCGGTAAACGGCCTCGTCAAGCGTTCGATGCGCGATGGCTACATGGTGAACGTCGAAGGCGTGTTTATGTTCATGCCGCACACACAGGTCGGTCTGTTGGGGCCGCGTGAGCGAGGCGCCAAGCGGATTAATATTGTCGGACAAACCTATCTTGTCAAGATTCTTGATCTCAATGATCGTCGTAAGACCGGTACTGTATCGCGCAAAGTTTTTCAAGACGAACAAAATGCGACGGTCTGGAAAGATATCGGCAACAAAATTCAGTTGAACGACAGCGTGAAAGGCATTGTCACCAAACACACCAACTCCGGTGTGTTTATCAACGTACAGGGCATTGAAGGTTTTCTACACCGCAGCAACATTACTTGGGAGCGCAAAGCTGACACCGCGAAGGAAAAACTCGAGGTTGGTACAGAAGTGACGGTACGTGTACTCGAAATAGAACCGGAAAACCATCGTCTGTCATTGGGTTTGAAGCAACTGACTGATGATCCATGGTCGACAGTGCTGACGCGCTTCAAAGTCGGTGACCGCGTGATGGGTAAGGTTTCATTTGTCGCTAACTATGGAGCTTTTGTCGAACTGGGTGAAGGCCTCGAAGGTCTGTTGCACGTCACTGAGATGAGCTGGACACGCAAAGTGAACCATGCAAGCGAAGTCGTCAAGGTCGGTCAAGAGATCGAAACCAAAATCATAGGCATCAATAAAGATGATAAGCGTATCTCGCTCGGCCTGCGCCAGCTGCACGCCAACCCGTGGGATACAATTCGCACGGAAGTCAAAGTCGGCGAAACCATGAAAGGCAAGATTCGTGGTCTGACAAACACTGGCGTTTTTGTCTCCATTACCGAAGCGATCGATGGCCTTATCAAGAAAGAAGACATCGGCTGGACTGAACCTGCGCCAGACCCGAAAAAGCTCTACAAGATCGGCGACGAAATTGAATTTAAAGTCATCGAAATCAATTCAGAAGAGCGCAAAGTACAGTGTTCCATCCGCCACACGCTACCCAACCCATACAAGAAGCTGCGTGACAAATATCCGCGCGGCACGGTAATCGAAGGCACCGTCTCGGGTGTCGTGGATTTTGGTATCTTCATCAAGTTTGATGAAGGTTATGAAGGGCTCGCGCACATCTCGACGATGGAAAAAGAGCAGTCAGCGAATTTCAAGAAAACATTCGCCAAAGGTCAGCCGGTCAAAGCGGTTGTGAAAAGCATTGATCCAGAAAGCCGTAAGATCTCGCTCTCGCTCAAAGACGTGACATTTGCGCTCGAAAAGATCGAGATGCGTCAGTATCTGGAAAAAGAGAGCAGCAATAAGACCGAAACGGCCAGCCCGTTTGCCAACCTGAAAACGCTCGTGTCGTGAAACGGAATCCTTTGACGGTCGTCTGGCAGATTTGCCGGCGCGAGCTCAAAAGTTACTTCCAGTCGGCGCTGGCCTATTTTATTCTCAGTATATCGCTGGCACTCGCCTTTTTGTGGGGTTATGTGCATATCCGCCACGAATCGACGTCTGCGCTGGCGATGCAGAAAATTTTCTATATGCTTTCGGGCACGACCATGT
>JAEUSA010000021.1 GCA_016788945.1 Leptospiraceae bacterium | reverse complement strand
TGGGATAACAAGAGATCAGAACATCGGAAACGCGCGAGAGCGCCGCGAGGTGCGGCTTCATGTCTTTCGCGCCGAGCGCGCAGTTGATGCCGATCGAGAGCGGGTTTGCATGGCGCACCGACTTGAGAAACGCTTCGGCGGTTTGCCCCGAGAGTGTGCGGCCCGAAGCGTCGGTAATCGTGACCGAAATCGAAACCGGCACACGGTAGCCGAGTTCTTCAAACGCCTCTTCAAAAGCCATGATCGCGGCTTTGACATTCAACGTATCGAGATTCGTTTCGGGCAGCAGTAAATCCGCGCCGGCTTTCATGAGCGCAATCGTCTGCTCTTTGAAACATTCTTTGAGCTCATCAAAATTCGTCGCGCGGTAAGCAGGATTATTCACGTCGGGCGAGATCGACGCCGTCTTGGTTGTCGGCCCGAGCGAACCGGCGATAAAAATTTTGCGCGACTCGCCATGCTCTTTGTAAAATGCCTCACGCGCATCGGCGACACATTTGACGGCCGCAGCGTTGAGTTCTTTGACGAGGTGGCCGAGCTTGTAATCTTCTTGCGAAATGGAGTTACTGCTGAATGAATTTGTCTCGATGATGTCGGCGCCAGCTTCCATATACTCGCGGTGGATCTCAGTGATCACGTCGGGGCGCGTCAGGCAGAGCAAATCTGAATTGCCCTTGAGGGGAATGGGATGGTTGGTGAGGTCTGGTGTTCCCGGCGCCGATTTTGGGTTGTTGCGGAAATCGGCTTCAGTGAGGCCACGCCGCTGGATCATGGTGCCCATCGCACCGTCGAGTATGAGGATTCGCTTGGCTAAGGCCTCGCGGATGTCGGATTCACTGTACCGGGGCATACATCGATGCATCTAAATGTATCGATGTATTGTAAAGCAAGTTCAATCTTTGCCTCCAGCTCTGGATTTCCATAGCTGTAGGCACGTTTATCAGAACGAATCGATCAGCTTCTGATAATCCGCTCTTGTGGAGTCTATGGGCATCGCGTAGCCGATTTCGTTAGCGGCTTTGGCGGTGGTACCATAAGTCTCGATTCCAACGGGAGGTATGATTTTCTCTTTTTCTAATACTTTCTTGAACTCGGGATATACCTTCATCGGTCCGATAAAGTAAGATGCCGGATTTTTATACGGGAATGTCGCCCATACGGTACGTGATTTGGGTATCACGAAATTCCGCATTTTGCCCCGCAGAACCGTCTTTTCAGCCGACGGCAGTTCATCGATGCGGCAAGCAATCACTGAGCGCAGTTTGTCTTCGGGGGTTCCAGGCGGATCAAGGTAAACGGCAAGGCTGTGGCATTCTTTGAGGCCCGCGGTTTCCCATTCTTTCTGAAAACGGCTCCAACTTTGGCTGAGATTTTTATACGGGCCTTTGTGCGTCGAATAGACAATTTCGGCCGGGCCAAACGTGCTGCGTGTGACCGTGACACTTTTGAATCCGCCGAGCCAAGCGTACAGACCCAATATGAGTGCACCAACGAGCGCGATCAAGATAACGAGAATTTTCAATATTTTCATGTGTTTATCCTTTAATCATCAGTCAGCCGTGCAGATATGCCGTGTCTACTTTTTCACGATCACATAATATTGCGAGCGTCCGCGCATCACTTGCAGCAAGTACTCCGCTTTTTCCTGCGAAAAAATACGTTTCACGTCTTCGGCATTTTTTACCTGTTGGCCTTCGGCGGCGATCAGAATGTCGCCGGCGATGAGGCCAGAGTGTTGTGCAGAACTGCCTGCTTCGATATGGCTGATGTACACACCTTCGATGCGCTCAAACTGGTGACGATCGGCGATCGGTTCGGTGATTTCCATGGCGACAAAACCTAAGGGCGATTGCCACTTTTTGCCTTCGCTCGGCGGGCGCTCTTTGACGATACCACTCAGCTGCAACTTCTGGCCTGCACGCAGAATATCGAGACGAATTTCTTTACCAATCGGCAGGTCGGAGAGTTTGCGGATAACCGGCTGTAAATCTTTACTCTCCAGCGCTGAAACGACATCGCCGTTGACGCGCAAAATAATGTCGAGTGGCAAAAGCCGGCCGAAAAAATCCGATGTTTTCAGCACATGCGAAACCATCACACCTTCGTTCTCCGAAATTTTCAGTCGCTTGCGCAACTCATGATCCATTGGATACATCTGGATGCCGAGCCAGCCGCGTTTGATACCGCCCGATTTGAGCAGCTTGTCTTTGACTTCCAGCGCAGTTTCAATCGGAATGGTAAATGCCAAGCCCGAGCCACCGCGCGAATTGATGCCGATCACTTCGCCGTGCATGTTGAGCAGCGGCCCACCCGATGAACCCGGTGCGATAAACGCGTCGGTCTGAATAAAATCGTTTAGCACCGGAGCCTGTGGTACGTTACGCCCTTTGGCTGAGATGATGCCAAAACTGACGGTGCGGTCAAAGCCATAAGGATTTCCCACGGCGAGAACCCATTGGCCGACTTTAGCGTTCTTGCTTTTTCCGAGTATTACCGGACGCAGGTTCTTGAATGCTGCCTGCTCGACCTGCAACACCGCCACGTCTGTCGATTCGTCGGAACCTAATACTTTGCAATCGTACTCATGCGTATCGCCATTAAATTTTGCGGTGACCTTGAAGCTGTTGTCGACGACATGGTGATTGGTGAGAATCATGCCTTCTTTGTTAATGACAAAGCCAGAACCCATGCTGGAAAATTTTTTGTTGTTGAGGCTGCCTTCGACCTTAATATGCACCACACTGTTCGTGATGTCGTCGCTGATGTCGGTGATATGTCTCTCGAGTTTTTCGAGGTCGGCCGGAAAAGGCGCGGCGGCGATAACCGTTGCGTAGGTTAACGCGCCGATCAATAGGGTGATGCTGAACTTCATGTATTTCCCAATCAAAAATGCAACTGCACCGCCTTATGTGGGCGGCGGTACACTGGCCTCTTTCTTTTTCAAGTCGCAGTGACCTTTCTTACAATTACCCGATTTGCAGGCCTCTTTACATTTTTCGTCGTCACACTTTTTGCAGCATTCCTTTGCCTTATTGCGGTCGCCGCAGCATGAATGTTTACCACCTTTATGGTCGCCTGTGCGACTCGACGAGTCACATTCTTTGCAGCAGTCTTTTTTGTCGCAGCACTCGCCGTGTTTGTCTGCACCGGCGGCTTTTTTGTGTTCTGCATGCGGATCTTTTTCCGCGGGTTTAGCGCTTTCTTTCGCCTCGCCGGCGGCTTTTTTTTCTGCGGCCAGGGCCACACTCACGGGTAGTGCCAAAGCAGTTATCGTGAGTAGATTTATCAGAAGTTTCATTATTGCTCCATAATAGAAATCCCCCTCAGATTTGGAATTTCTTTGTGGTGTCAGTACAGTCTGAACGATATTGCGCCGCGAATACCGATGTCGGTGATGTTCAATGCCTCATAAATGGCAAGGGATGCTGTATTGCCACTGGCGGCGCTGAAATTTGCGGCTTCGTCGAGTGTGTAAGATTTGCGGTATTCTTTCGTCGTTCGTGATGAGGTGTCGTTACCGTAATATGTCGTCGTTTCGCTTGTTTTACCGGCGTTGGTGACGCTGCCAAAAATCACATGCAATGATATGGAAAAAAATAGCCGCTGAGAAAGTGGATATTGATAGCCAATCTCTACAAGACCCGCGAGACCGAGGTTGAAATTTTTCGTGGTCCGTGATGATTTTACCGAACCAGCCGTCGTTCCGAAGCCACTTTCGTACGTGTAAATTGCGACGTCGCTCCATTGAAAAGGCAAAATGAGACCGCCGCCGAGACCCGCAAAAACTTCTCCCCACAGCAACGGTGTTCTTACCCGAAAACCGAAGTCGACTATCCAGTATTTGTATGAGATATCTTGGCTTAGATTGGCGATGATTTTGGTGGCCGCGGGGCTTCCTGTTACCGCCGTGGAATATCCCTGATATTTCGCCACCAGTGATTTGTACTGAACGCCTATGAAGCAGCTGACTTTCGGAAAAAACTCGCTTTCGACTCTTCCGCCAATCGCGGGGCCGTGCATCGGGGGAACAACGAAATTGAGTTGGGTCTGTCCATTGCCGCCTAACGCATATTCAGAAAGCGTGGCATTCGTTGTCTGCGGCTGAAACGTGTACTGACCGTACGCTTCAAATGAGATTCTGCGCAGATCTGCTTTTTTCTCAGTATCGGTGCTACTTTTTCCCGGTTCTGCAGACGCTTCTGCCGCTGCAAGCGTGTTGCTCATTGAGAGACAGAGCATTAAAAAGATTAATAACCAATGCCACTGGATACGCAAATTACTGATCGGCATGGTATCCGAATTTGTCATGGCAAATAGACCGTAAACCGCACTCGCGGTCTGGCATCATGCAGCCGATTCTAATCTGTTGACCCTCTGAAACGCGTCATAAGCTTAGGTTTTGTAGAAATCCACAATAGGGGTTGAAGAAAAAAATTATGCCCGAAACCGAATACGAGTCAGCTTTCTGGAACGAGCGCTATAACAGAGCAGAGTTTGTCTATGGCACCGAGCCGAATGATTTTTTGCGCGCCGAAGCAGGGCGCATAAAGCCGGCCGGGCGTGTGCTCTGCCTTGCAGAAGGTGAAGGCCGAAACGCGGTCTACCTTGCCCGTCAAGGCTTTCAAGTAACCGGGGTCGATGGCTCGCAAGAGGGATTAAAAAAACTCGATAAACTTGCTGCCGAAAATAAAGTTACGATCGAAACTGTCTGCGCAGACCTCGCCGATTTCGATATGGGTGTCGCTCAATGGGATGCCATTGTTTCGGTGTGGTGTCATTTGCCGCAACCCCTGCGGCGGCAGGTGCACGCGCAGTGCGTCAGAGCTCTGAAGCACTCAGGTGTTTTGCTGCTCGAAGCGTATACACCGCACCAACTACAGTTCAAGACCGGTGGTCCACAGGTGGTCGAGATGATGATGACGGCCGATGCACTCAGAGAAGAATTTTCCGGTCTCGAGTTTTTGCTGCTGCACGAAATCGAACGGGAAATTCATGAGGGGCCCGGTCACGGTGGCAAAAGTGCAGTCGTGCAGGTTGTCGCGCGCAAACCTTAAGGTATGCGCGGTCTCTGGCGCTGCGGATTTTTTCTGTCTTGTCTTCTGCTGCCGGTCGTAAGACCGCTTTTTTCTGCGCCATTAGTCTCGGCATGCAGTGACGATGTTCCCCGAAAGAACTGCGGCGCATGGGCGATAGGAGCTTATTATTCGGTGAGTCCCGTGGGAGATTGGTTTAGTGGCATTTCTTACGGTTTCGAATATTATGTTTTGACCGATACTTCGATAGGTGTCTCGTTCTCGCCCGGCTTTGGCGACGGTTATTTCTACATAGCGCCAAGCGTTGAAGCCAATTATTATCTCTGGCATAACCCACGTTGGGATATTCTCGCCGGATACAGCTTCCGCTACTTCTATGATTGGCCGTTCCGCCGAGGTGAAAGTGAATCGCAGGGCACTTTTCACGGTCCGGGAGTTTCTGTGCTCTATGGTTTTACCGAACAGCTTTATGCCGGGGCGAATATCAGCTACCAGTGGATACGTTTTGCCGGCGAAAATTACCGCGAGTGGTACTTCACTGTGCCGCTGTTCTGGATTTTTTAAGAATTTAAGACCTTAATATCCTTAATTGACGAGGCAAGTGAGTCTTCTTATACATCCCTATGGCCATCGCCGACGAACTTTCCAACACCAAATACAGTCTCATGCGGGCGCTGCTGGAAAACCATAATTTCTTCCATGAGTTCTATGACACCTTCTTTGCCAGTTCGCCCGTTATTCCTGAAATGTTTGCAGACACCGACTTTCGCAAGCAACGGGAATTGCTGCGCCAGGGCATTGAACTCATGATCTGGTTTGCCGAAGGAGACGAAATGGCGCGTGAAAAACTACTCAAGATCGCCGTGATCCACAAACGATTTCGGCTGACTCGTGAAATGTACGACTTGTGGCGCACCTCGCTCATGAAGATACTCGCGAAGAACGACCCCGAATTCAACCCCGTGTTAGAGCAGGCGTGGAACACCGTGCTGTCGCGCGGAATTGATTTTTTTCTCGAGCACGGCAGTTAATACGCCGTATCATGGTCGTCTTAAAAATGCAATGATAGACCGACGTCGAAGAAGACGAAGCCCATTTGCATTTCGACCGGGTTGCCGTTCGGCCTGCGGTTGAAGTTGTAGTTCTGGTACTGCGAAAATGTGCCATTGAAGTCGGCACTATCTGTCCATTGGCGATAGCCGCCGCTTTCGTAAACAGTCGGTTTGAAGACAGTGCTGAGCATATAACCACCGGAGAGAAAAAAGGAAAGCCGTTTTGAAACCAGAAATTCGACCAGCAATGCCGGCTTAAAAATTGTCATACCTTCATTGCTGTAGCCATTAACCAGTACGCGCTGGCCAATCTGTGTCGGATTGCCAGTGGTTGCATCGAACGACCAGACTTTCATATCTGATACGTCCTGTTCGAGGCGCATACCAGGCATTAACAAAAGATCCGCGCGAACCCCCACCAGCCACCGCGGATGCGGACTCAGCAAAAAGTCTGCAAAAATTCTGGGGCCGATACCATTCAGACTGTAGTTGCGATAGGTTTTGGAAGCGCCGATCGGTGCTTCTTCGCGAATGAACTCATTCCATTTCAGATAAGAAATTCCCGCGCCAATGCGCAGTGGCCTCGCGAGACGATAGGCAAGGAAAGCGGAGACCAAAGCGGGTGAGCTCGTTGTTTCGCCCCGCGGTTGCACCAAAGAACCGTCAACGCCCAGTGCAATACCGTACTGGCTCTGGAACGCGTTGTAGCGAAATGCCTCGGCCGCACGTTCAGAGGCATCAAGGGGTTCACGGCTCTGTGCCGTTGCCACTACAGTTCCTGAATTTGCATGCACCAGACGCGCCGAAACGACCAATGTATTCGCCTCTTCGGTCAGGTTGCCGACAAGCAGATACTCCGCACCCTTGAGAACATCATCTGCTGCTTTTGCCTGCGCCAAACCCTTCTGGCGGAGCTCAATTTCGGCAATGACCTTGTCGAGGTTCTCGCGTTCTACCACTTCGAAGTAGACGCTGCGCACGAATTCCCTTTCAAAGGCGGCTTTGACGAGATCGGCGGTTGAATTCTTCTGCAGCCGCTCGCTCGCGGTTTTGAATTTTGCTACTGCAAGTGTGCTGCGAAAATCGAGAGCCGGGTTCTTCTTACGAAACTCGGCTGATATCTGCCGGGCAGCGTCGGTGAGTTCGAGATCCTGCGCCGCGATTGCACCGCAAGTGAGCAGGGCAAGTGCGAGGCGCTTCATATTTTCCCCTGGAAGTATTCAAGCATACCGCCGAGCGTGAGAATATTCTTGTAATCCGACTCAGGCGTGGTGTAGCCGGTATCTGCTGCGATCGCGCGTAGCATGCGCAACAGGTCGAGCGAGTCGATCCGCAGCTCTTTCTTGAGCGGCCGAGCCGGGTTCACCTTTTCAACGTTGATTTCAGGCGCCGCCTTTTTCATTTTTTCCTGCAGGTATTTCTTAAGCTCTTCTGGTGTCTTTGCCATAGTTGTTTGTCACCTCATTGTGAGCGTAGCTCACAATGAGGTGAGTTCCTCCACTTGTTCCAATAAATCTTTCACTTCCGATAGAAACAATGCACCGTCGCGGCCGTCTGACACGCGGTGGTCGGCGGCGAGCGTCGCGTGCATGATTTCCCGCACCTCGACCTTACCGTCGACAACCCCTGGTTTCTCCGACAGCATGCCGAAACCGACGATCGCGACCTGCGGCGGTGTGATGATGGGGAAAATCTCTTCGACACCGAGATCGCCGAGGCTGGTGATCGTGATTGTCGGGTCGGCGAGTTCTGCAGCCTTGAGGCCGCCGGTGCGGGTGCGTTCGCCGAGGTCGGCGAGAATCTTCATGAGTTCGGGTAGCGCCAGTTTATCGGTGTTGTGTATCGCGGGGGCGATTAATCCGCCTTCGCGCAGCGCAAATGCCATGCCGATGTGGATCGCTTCACTCGGTTTGAACGCATTGTTCACGTAGAACCCGTTCATGTTGGGGTAGCGTGCCACGGCGAGTGCCACCGCGCGTATCAGCAGCACGGCGGGCAACATGCGCTCTTCGAGCGAACGTTTTTCGTTTTCGGCGCGCAACCAGGCGAGCGCGGGCGTCATGTTGATCTCGGTGGCGAGGTAGTAGTGGGGTATCTCGCGTTTCGAGCGCGACATCGCCTTCGCAATCTGCTCGCGCATTGTCTTCGGTCCCGAAGACTGCCGCGCTTGTGCAAATTGTTCAATGTCGGCGATGCCGTAAGGCCGCTCGAGTGCTGGCAGCTCGGCCTCGCCTAGTCCCAGTTCCTGCATGCGCCGCCGGGCTGCGGGGCTGATGAGACCCCTCCCCCCCGGCCCCCCACCCCCCCCCCGCCCAGACGGGGGGGGTAGGGGGGTTTGGGCCCGCTCCCCCTGGGGGGGGGGGGGGGGGGGGGGGGGGTGGGCCGGGGGGGGGGGGGGG
>JAEUSA010000013.1 GCA_016788945.1 Leptospiraceae bacterium | reverse complement strand
GAACCACTGGAGCATCCCGATGCGCCTGAGTATCTACAAGAACTGCTTGCCTGTGCCGACACGCGTTTGGTCTTCATCGAAACCAACGGAATCCATCTCGATAAAATTTTGCCTCTTGCAGCGCACGCGCAAGCCGCCAAGTTGCGGATTATTGTTCTGTTGAATTCCCTGACAAAGTTCGCAGAATATTCTGGAGCACCTCAGGCGACGCTCGAAAAGATAAAGGTCAATTTTCGCAATTTAGCGCAGGCGCTGGCGCAGGCGGGTAAAAATCCGCAGGAGCAACTTTTTCTGCAGGCCTTTAAGGTAGAAGAAAATGAGGCCGAAATTGATGCGCTCTATGCGCTCGCCGAAGAGCTTGGCGGTAGTTTTCTGTTTCAGAAATATAACCGCTATGCGGGGCTCATGCCAGAGCGTCGTGTCTCTGATATGACGCCGCTCGAGCGCTATTCGTGCTGGCATTTGCGCCGTGATTTGTTTATTCGTGCCAATGGGGATGTCGCATTCTGCAAACAAACCGTTGACCCGGCAAAGCCCTCGGCACGCGGCAACCTCGCAAAAGATTCGCTTTCTGCTTTATGGGCCGCGCAGGGGCAAGATTTCGTATTGAATTACCGGGAAAAATATCCGGGCCATCTGCCGTGTGCGCAATGCGACGAATATTTTACGTTTAATTATTGATCCACCTGAGTAGATACGATCGGATGCTCGGCCGCGCCCTGCCATTCGATTTGTGGCCACCATTGTTCGACAAGCGTGTGATCTCTCGTCGCCGCTGGTTCAAAACTTTTGCCGGGCTTCGGCGTAGCCACTTGCACTTTCAGCTTTTTTGCCTCCGTGATAACGCGTTCGACTGGTTCTGTCCAGTTATGTGCCGCGAGCACGAATAACCCCCAATGGACCGGCAGCATTGTGCGGCCGTTCACCCACAGGTGCGCTTTGACAGCCTGCTCGGGGCCGATATGCCAGTCGGGCCAGCTGCGGTTGTATTGGCCCACTTCAATCATTGTCAGATCAAACGGGCCGAGGCGCCGCCCGATATCTTTCATCGCGGGAAAAAGCCCCGTGTCGCCCGAATAATAGACGCGGTGCTTATTGCCGATCAGCGCAAAACCGCCCCACAGTTTTTTGTTGAAGTCGACGAGCACGCGTCCCGAAGCATGCCGCGCGGGTGTGAGCACAAAACGCAGTGAGCCGATTTTGGTTTCTTGCCACCATTCGAGCTCCACGATGCGCGCTGCGGGCACTCCCCAATATTCAAGGTGCGCACCGATGCCGAGCGGTACGACGAATATCGCCTTGCCTGAGAGCAACAGCTTCACCGAGTGCATATCGAGATGATCGTAGTGATCGTGCGAGATGACTACGGCATCGATCGGCGGCAAATCAGCAAATGCAACGGGCGGTGCGTACCAGCGTTTGGGCCCGAGCCACGTAAACGGTGAGACGCGCTCAGCAAAAACCGGATCGGTCAAAACACGCATGCCATCGATCTCGACGAGCGTTGACGAGTGGCCGAACCAGGTCACGCGGAGACCGCTTTCAGGTTGTGTTTTGTACTGCGCGCCGTCAGAACGTTCGACGGGAATTACACCTGTTGGCGCGGTGAACTTGCCGGTCTTGAACATCGCGGAGATCGAACCGGCAAAATCGTTTTTGAGTGGTTGCGGGTTCTCGAAAGATCCGCGCAGCCATTGCGCCGACTTTTCGCTGCGCGCGAGGCGCTCACCCGAAGATTTTTTGCCGAAAGCCTGCCAGCCCTGCAACACCATACCACCCATGGTGGCGAGCAAAACGACACCGAAAATTTTGAGCAGTCGGCGAAACATTACTTATAGCTCTTCATCTCGCGCTCTGTGTCGCGGCGTATGTCTTTTTCGCGTATCGAAGAACGTTTGTCGTGCGTTTTTTTGCCCTTACCGAGGCCGATCAACAGTTTCACGTAGCGGCCCTTGAAGTACATTTTCAGCGGTAGCAGCGCATATCCGCGCTCGTGCATCTTGCCGCGCATGCGATCGATTTCTTTTTGTTTGAGCAGCAGGTTGCGCGGCCTGAGCGGATCATGGTTCATGATATTGCCCTGCTCATAGGGTTCGATGCGGCAGTTAATTAGCTGCACGCGGTTGCCGCGAATGAGCACGTAACCGTCAGATATATTGACTTTTTTCTGTCTGAGCGATTTTACCTCGGTGCCGGTGAGCGCAATACCGGCCTCGAAATCTTCGATGATTTCGTAATTGAAACGTGCCTTACGATTGACAGCGATCTCCACTTGCGGTAGTTACCGCACCGAGAGACGGGGTGAAAACCAAAGTGGGATTTATATTGTGCTGGACAGCCTGTGCCCGGGGGGTAGCCATCGCCCGAACCGCTGTATTTTGAATGATCACGATTTTGAGTTAGTCAACGCATTTCCGGACATTTTTAATCGGGTTTAGAAAAATTTGGAGATAAAGAATGAATATTTATGTAGGAAACCTCGCGTACTCGGTTACAGATGACCAGTTAGTACAGGCGTTCTCAGAATTCGGAACCGTAAATTCGGCGAAGATGATTATGGACCGTGAAACCGGCCGCGCGAAGGGCTTTGCCTTTGTCGAAATGGCAAACAAAGCAGACGGCATCAAAGCAATTGCTGCGATGAATGGCCGTGAGCTCAATAACCGTGCGATCGTGGTCAACGAAGCGCGCCCGCGTGAAGAGCGCAGCGGTGGCGGCGGCGGTGGTGGTTATCGCGGCGGCAACGGTGGCAACCGTGGCGGCGGCCGTGGTGGCAACCGCGGCGGCTATAACGACCGCTGGTAAAAAACGCACTACAGAGACGACTAAGTCGTCTCTGTAGTTGAGTCTACTCTTTCCACTTGTGCCCGCATTTCAGGCACACCCAGCGCCTCGCCCTGACGGGCAAAAACGGCGCCCCCAAAAACAACAGCAACGCACTCGCCGGATGATATTTCTGGTAGGTCAACATATCTGAATTGCATTGCGGGCATAACCGCGGCTGCCATTCTTTCGCTTCAAAACTGCTGATTTGCGTGTGTTCGGTCAGCAACTGCTGGGCGACGGCAATTTCACTTCGATGCACGAACAGTTTCACGCCGCCGACGGCATACGAATAGTTAAACCGCGTGGCACCGATGATCTCGTCGCGTATTTCGACATAGATACCGTTATCGATCAGCAGGCCCTTCACGATATTCGCTTCGACGTCTGAATCGAAAGCGGCAAGCAATACCGTTTCGCCGTCGGCGTAGCGCCCGATACTGATTTTTCTTTTTAACTCAGGGGGATATCCAGCCTGCTGTGTTTCATGCTCTGCCTTGGGCGTTGCCGCATTTTTGCCGCGCAATTTGCGGCCGACAACAATCAGCAGCGGCACAAGAGCCACGAACAGAAATATTTCCTGATTCGTGAAATGCATCGGTTAACTCTACAAGGGCCGTGGCAGAATGTCAATCTAATGGGGGCTGGGCGAAAACAAACTTGACGCATCGTTCAAGATGTGTGGGGCATGGCCATGAGCGCCAAACCCCAAGCCCAGCTGCGCATGCCGCCAAGCCGCTTTCGCGACCCCGCCGATAACAAAGATTTTTTTCTCGCATTAACGGAAAAGCTGCTGATCAAACGTAAAGTGACGCCCGATGAAATTCAGCGTTATGGCGAATATCTTTGGGTGGGAGACGCCGTGGCCGACCGGCTCGCGGCAAAGTTCCACGAGATCGGCATGCAGCGCTCGATGCAGATGCTCGATGAGGCATTGTCGGGCAAAGACAGCGACGGCCATCCGCAAGAGTTGCGTGAGCTGATGGCAGAGGTCGGCAGTGTGCCGTCGTGGGTTGACAAGCGCCTGCTCGACGCGGGCGCGCGGATGACACAACGTTCTGGCCCACTCGGTGAGTACGTGCTTTCGTGCGTGAGCCTGATGGGTGGCTATCGATCGGCCGCGGCAAACAAGCCGATTGCCTTCACAGGTGCGCTCGAGTACAAAGCCTCACGCCGCCTTGCGGAAACGGCAAAGTTCAGTTATGACGTCACGCGCACAGGAGGGCTTGAACGCGGTGCAGCTGGGTTTAAAGCTGCGGTCAAGGTGCGTATGATGCACGCGCACGTACGCCTGATGCTCGACCGCTCGCCAAAATGGCGGCACGACGATTGGGGTTTACCGATCAATCAGGCAGACCTCGTGGCGACTAATGTGCTATTTTCCGCAGTTTATCTTGGCGGGTTGCGTGTTTTAGGTATGCAGATCGCTGACGACGAATCGCTCGGTGTAATGCACCTGTGGCGCTATATCGGCTACCTGATGGGCATCGATGAAAATCTGTTGCCCGTCAACGAAGCGGATGGCACGCGTATGGCATGGCTGGCGGGCGTGACGCAGCCGGGCGCCGACGAAGATTCGCGGCTCTTAGGGCAGGCGTTGATGCATGTGCCGTTAGAAAGGGCCGAAACCCCGCTCGAAAAAGCGGCGGCATGGCTTGAGATACAACTGCGCAGCGGCTTCACGCGGCTCGTGTTAGGCGATCGCGCTGGCGACGATTTAGGGTTACCCAATACGCCGCTCAAGTACGCTGCGGCTTTGACAACGCCTATGGTGTTCGCGCTGGAAACACTGCGGCGCGCATTGCCGGGGGCGACCAACCTCGCGGTACTCGCAGGTGACCGGTTGCAGCGCAGTATGGTTGATGGGCCGTTAGGCGCAAAGCCTGCGACGTTCGTTCCGCCGCAACAGTTAAAGCGCGAAGCGGCGTATGCATAGAGTGTGACAGGCTGCTTCGGCGGATTGGATTCTCGGGTACGATGCGATTCGCTATTTCTATTTTCTACGGTAGCAGTTTATTTTGCCCTTTTCTGCGAGATAATCCAATGATTGCAGAATTAATGGCCGCATTTCAGCGGGTGCGAGGTTTTTGACAAAGTGCCAGTGCGCATGGGGCCTGAATCCACAAATATTCCTATAATTGACTGAGCGGTACCGGCGCAGAGATTCAAAAAAAGTTTCTGCATCAAATTGTTCTTTCTTACACTCATTACCAATGTATGCGAGGTCACATATCCAAGTTTCTATCTTGCTTTCCGGTATCTCAGGTTTCTTTCCTTCGCGTTTAGCTTGAAAAATCCGGTAGTCGTAAGCTTCCATTTTGGAGTACTTTGTTTCCGGATATGGCGGCGGGGAATAATTCTCAATTTTCTCAAGGATCCCGTACTTGCTCAGTGCGGGTTCTGGTTTTTTTACCTCTTCAACATCAGTAGCTATGGATTCTTTTTCTACATACCCTGAGATCACCAATGCTTCTACGCGTGTATGGAATACTTCGACAACCTGCCCTTGACCGGTGACAGTCCCTGAGCGCATAAAATAAATCCGTTTGCCCCGGTGCAGCAGGTTGCCGGAACCAGTTGAAATGCTTACCTTTTTCTCACGTACAGAGAAGACCTTGCCTTCCCACGCCGACAGCGCGGTGGCCTGTAGCGCCATTACCCCAAAGAACCATCTGAGCATCCGCAACCGTGACGAGAAACATCACCACGACAAGTCATTTGCAACGGTAACTGCATAACATAAACGCAAAGGAGATTATCGGTCGATATTGTCGATTACCTGTTTGACCTCTTCTTCGTGGCGAACTGTCTTTACTTCTATCGCAGCATCAGGCTGAGCCAGTAGACTGAAAGCGGCACATAGATCGTTTCTGAAATCATGCCGGCGATGGCTTCTTTTGTCGAAGAAGTTCTCCCTATCCATTGGCCAATTTCACCGGTAACAAAAAATACCCACCACACCAGAGCGTACCATAACCAAGAATTGGCAAACATGCCGATCGCGTGCGGGTACAACACGGTGATGGCAAGCGCCGTTCCGGCTTTTGAAATCAGGATGCTCAACAGAAAGCGTGCCGGCGCCACGTCGCCCGGTGGTTTGATAGCGAAGATTCGGGAAAAGAGACCATAGACGAGAATAGGGATCAGGTAAATGGTCAGTAGGGTTGTTGCCGTGCCTACCAAGAGGTTATGCATACGTTGCCGTGAGGTCAGGCATTGGCCTCAGGCTCGTAAACAGTTTTTGGCCGTGCTGGTTCTTGGCTCCACACAGTGAAAAAAGTGGCCAATATCGTGCATATACACTATGTTGTCTGTGGAATCCATGCGAGAATGGATCGGGAGGCCGTATGAAAGTCGAAAAAACCGTCGTTGTCGCAGCCCCGCTGCGCACTCCATTTGCACAGATCGGCAAGGCGCTGGCAAAATATCCAGCACACCACCTTGGTAAACTCGTTGCCGAAAAAATGATCGAAAAGTACAAAATACCCAAAGCAGCCATTGATACCGTGATCGTCGGCGAAGGTTTCGCCAATGCCCCCAATTCGGCGCGGGTGATTGCCAATCTGATCGGGCTCGACGACGCTATACCAGCGCTCACGGTCGCCAATAACTGCGTTTCGGGCATGGATGCGATTGCCGAAGCGACACGCCGCATTGTGTTAGGTGAAGCCTCTGTCGTGCTCGTGCTCGGCGAAGAATCGCAGACGTCGATGCCGATGATCGTGAAAGGCGCGCGCCTCGATAAAAAAACGGCGACACTCGATAAGCTCAAAGCCCTGTTACCCGACAAGCTGCCTGATGGCGTTGAATTGCGCGATACGCTGGAAGACGGCCTTGGCGACGGCGAGAACAGTTATGGTATGCAGGCAACTGCCGAGATTCTGTCGCAAAATTACCATCTGTCGCGCGAAATCAATGACAAGGTTGCCTACCAGAGCTTCAAGCGCGCATACGACGCTTCATCGGCCGGGCTGTACAAAGATTATATTATTCCGATGCAAGATGAAGAGGGCGGGGTTCTCGATTGGGACGAGGCAGTGGTATTGCGAAAGGGCCTCGTCGAAAACCCTGACCGCATGGGTCGTGCGATGCTGCTGTTTGATAATCCCCAGTTCAAGTTTGAGCAGTTCAAAGAACGGTATGGCAAAGACCTCAAGCAGAGTCATGGCCCAACGGTCGGTACAAAGACGGCCATCGTGCCCGGTGCCGACCGGGACCTTCCTGGCCCAACAGTCAGCATCTTCAATGCATCGCCGCGTTCTGATGGCGCGGCGGGGGTGATTATCACCACTCCGGAAAAAGCGAAGGAATTAGGTCTCGTGCCGGTCATGAAGGTGAGCGGTTATCGCATGAAAGGTGTGCATCCCAATCTGATGGGCCTTGGGCAGGCAGAGGCGACTCTCGCGGCACTGGATGAGTTAGGATACCAAATCACCGACATGGACTATATCGAGATTCACGAGGCCTTTGCCGCGACGGCGATTGCGGCGCTCGAAGAGATCAAGTCGCGTTCAGGTGGATGGGATTGGGAGAAACAATTCGACGCAAAAAAAATCAACCCGCACGGGGGTTCCATCGCCACTGGCCATCCATTCGGCGCAACGGGTGTTAGGCTGGCACTCAACGCCGCCATGGATTTCGTTGTCGACAAGAATGCAAAACGCGTATTGACGACGGCCTGTGCGCATGGTGGCGTCGCAGGCGCTGTCATCTATGAGCGGATCTGAAAAAGGACTCAGTTGGCTTTCTGCCGGCGCAGTGTGTCTGAACTTCAACCTGCGCCGCACTTCGCGCGCGGTGACGCAGTATTACGACGAGGCACTTAAACCCACCGGCGTCAAGGTGACGCAGTTTACGATTCTCATGGCGATTGCCTCACGCGAAGACCACAGCATTACCGACATCGCGCGCCTCGCGATGGTCGACCGTACGACGCTGACGCGCAGTTTGAAGATACTCGAAGACGATAAGCTGATTGAAATACGCAAGGCCGAACCAGGCAATAAGCGGCGAGTGAGCATCACCGCTAAGGGCGTTAAAAAAATGAAAGAGATCTATCCCTACTGGTTTCGTGCGCAACGCGCGCTCGCTAAAGCGCTCACACCGGTGAAGACGCGGGAGCTGCGGCATTTGTTGAATGACGCAAAACTCTCCGCCGAGGCATTGCATGGCTGAGCCGGCTGTCGATACGAAATACCTCTTACCCACCGACACCATAGATTCTGATAACCCCGAGGTGATCGCGTATGCAGCCGAGGTCACCCGCGGGCTGAGTAACCAGCGCGAGAAAGCGGTGGCTCTCTATTACGCGGTGCGCGATCTCGTCATGTATGACATGATGGTCGAACATTTCACGCGCGAGGTCTTCAAGGCAAGTTATTGCCTTAAGGCGAAGCGCAGTTTTTGCATCCCGAAAGCCATTCTGCTCGCGGCTGCCGCGCGTTCGCAGGGTATTCCGGCGCGTCTCGGTTTTGCCGATGTCACCAACCATCTCGCAACGCCGAAAATGCTCGAAATGCTCGGCGGCGATTATTTCGCGTTCCATGGCTATACCGATCTTTTCCTCGAAGGTAAATGGGTAAAGGCCACGCCTGCGTTCAACGAACGCCTGTGTCGTTTCTTCAAAATCAAACCGCTCGATTTCGACGGGCGCAACGACTCGGTATTCCACGAATTTTCGGCGGATGGCAAAAAGCATATGGAGTATTTATTCGACCACGGTACCTTTGCCGATATGCCGTTCGAGCTGATGGTCGCCACGTTTCGCAAACATTATCCGCACTGGTTTGAAAAGGGTGGTTCGCTCGCTGACTGGTGACGGCACACTGTGTATTAAAAGATATGTTTATCGATTTACAGCGTGACGCGGCTGCTCGCGCTGAGTCGTGACGTTCGCCGGCTGTCTTCGCATCGTTCACCTCGCTGGTCTCGCACTCTTTGTGGCCCAGCTTGCCGATGTCCCCGCGATTGCCGCCGATGCGACAAAATCGAGGTACCGCATTTGCCCGCACACCAAGGCAAAATTTCTGCGCGGCAACCCCTGCCCATGCGGCCATGAGCACAAAAAGCGCCACCACGATGTGCGTCTGGTGAGCGCGCATGCCGATTGCGATGCCGGCGATGACAATGATCACGCCCGCGTTCCGGGGTTTGAGGCATTCGTTTTTATCTACGGCAGCGAATTGCTGCTGCCACGCCGGCAGAGTTCGTTGCCGCATTGGTCTCATCTGTTTTTGCCTTCGGGCCTCTCTTCTGATCCCCCTGATATTCCTTCATAGCTTTCTGCGCGTGCTGCCGGCTGCACCTTCAGGCTGATCGAACCCGGTTCAATGCCTGTTGTTTTCAACGTTTTGTAACGCTTCGTGACAGATCTGCGCCTGAATGAGCGCAGTACTCGGCGACGCCTGCCGGCAAAACAATCTAACAAAGATCTTGAAGGAGTAACTATGCGTTTTTTCCGCATGCGCTTTTGCCTGCCCGTGTTGCTGCTATCAGCGACGCTTATGGCGGCTGACCAGATTCAGTTACGTGATTTACCCGCGTTGGGAAAAAATGCGCCGCAGCTGACAAGTTATGCCGGCAAGCCGTTGGTATTGGTGTTCTGGGCGGTATGGTGTGGTCCTTGCGCGGCTGAGCTGCGCGAGCTGCAACGCGTGCACCGCAGTGAAAAAATTACCTTCGTCGGCATAGCGGTCGACAGTCCGGAAAAGCAGGCGGCGCGTATGGTTGAAAAGACTGGCGTGAGTTTTGCCAATTATCTCGATGGTGCATCCATCTTTGCCGATGCACTCGGCGTTTCCGGTGTGCCATCGCTGGTGTTAATTGATGGCAAAGGTAATGTAGTCTGGTCGCAGAGCGGCTACTCCGAGTTTCCCGAACAAGATCTGAAATTGCAGATCAAAAATTTATTGAAACATAGTAAGGAATAATTATGCAAAATCAAAATAAAAAACTGTTACGCAATGCTTTCCTATTTGCATTGCTGTCTATTACTACCAATGCTTGCGTGCAAAATGACGAAGCCGCAAAGGCTGTGGTCACTGCCCCCGCAAGCATGAGCTATGGCGCCAAGACGCTGACTGTGGCCCAAAATGTGGCCATTTCAAAAAGTGTCAGTGTTACCGGCAGTGTGACTTCTTGCAGCGTCTCGCCCGCGTTGCCGACGGGGCTCAGCCTCGACACGGCGAATTGCACGATTAGCGGCACGCCGACGACCACGCAGGCCGCGACGTCGTACACCGTAACGGGCAGTAACAGCGCGGGTTCAACGACTGCTGCGGTGAAGCTTGCCGTTGTGCAATACACTTCTACCATGCAGGGGAATCCCACGCATAGCGTCGGTAAAACAACATTCCAGATAAAGGTGACTGACAATACCGGTGCTGGTGTCGCGGGTCTTAACCCCAAGATCATACCCGAAATGGACATGGGTTCGATGGTGCACACGACTCCAGTCGATTCGGTGACAGATAATGGCGGTGGGCTCTACACAGCC
Source organism: Leptospiraceae bacterium (assembly GCA_016788945.1). Taxonomy (GTDB): domain Bacteria; phylum Spirochaetota; class Leptospiria; order Turneriellales; family Turneriellaceae; genus Turneriella. The sequence goes on along the minus strand of JAEUSA010000013.1, from coordinate 2,694 downwards.
GTCGTGTATTATCTGATGAGTTCAGACGGCGGCTACTGGTATGTGAAGACCATGAACAACACCGCTATGAGTGAAATAGGCACCCGCATTGCCATGACGGTTGGTGGTTCGGCGACGGCACGCGTGTCTGTCAGCAACAGTGCCGACCAGTACAGCAACATGATGACTGCGACAAACCGGCCCTATTTTGTGTTTGTCGATGCGATATCCGGTTCTGCCGGAAACCACACGATCAACGTGTTTGCTGCGACGCGCAAGTCGATGATGGATCATCCCGCGCTGGCAAACGGACTTACTCTCACGCCGGCAATGGGTGCAGACTGGACAGTCATAGGTGCAACGACGTCCATTCGCCTTTCGATTGATGGCGGTACGAGCTGGGTGGGTACCCTGACTGACAATGGCACGGGCCACTACGCGATCGGCGGCGTCGCGGGACTCACCGCGGGTTCAGGCAAGTCGCTGACATTTGAAATCACGGTCAACGGTACTGTGCGCGGCACGGGCACGCTGAGTGCGACCCTACCATAAGCTTATGCGCATCGGGTTATCCGGCATGGTTCTCGCCATGCCGGCGGCTCTGCTGCTATTTCCGCAGAGAGTTTTTGCCGGTTCATGCTGTGGTGGTGGTACGGCGGGTGCGCTGTTGATGCCCAAGTCGGCCAAGTGGCTCTTTGCCGCCAGCGGGGATTTTGAAAAATACAACGGCTATTTTGACCGTGGCGGCAAGTATCTGAGTGATCCGCCCAATTCAGATCTCAGGCAATATCGTCTTAACGGCGGCGTGGCGGTTCGTCTTGCTTCGCGCTGGCAGGCGGCGCTCGCGTCGGGTTATGTGTTCAATTCGAACAAGTACAGTGGTCTCGTCTCGAATACGAACGCTCCCGCCGACAGCGTCGCTTCACTGACGTATGAGACGTTCGACAATATTCGCTGCGTGTGGAGAGTGCGCAAATGGCAAGACGTGATCCCTGCGGTATATCTCGCTTCGCAGCTGACGTTGCCCACCGGTGTGTCGCCTTATGACAATGTGCAGTCAAGCTTCGATATCACGGGTCGCGGCTTCTACCGGCTCGAGGGCAAGGCGATTGTCGAAAAGACGATCTATCCGTTTACGCTGGCGCTAACTATGCTCTACGGCACACATTTTGCGAGACCGGTGAACCGGGACTACGGTCTCTACGTTGAACCATACCGCAAACGTCTCGGCGACCGGTTCACCGGCACGGCGGCGCTCAGTTATACCTACTTCACCGAATCAATGTCGAGTCTCACCATAAGCTCGAGCTATACATATCTACATGAGGCTGATGCGACGATCAATGGCTACGTCGACAAGACGACGGGGTTTGAGCGGCATTTATTGGGCGCGTCACTCGCATGGGCAACACCCGAGCGCGACCTCGTATATTCGCTGAGCTATAATCCGGCGCTTCATGAACCCGGGCTGCAGCGCAACTTCCCGGCTACGCATGCATTTTCTTTAGGAGTAAACTATGTCATGCGTTAACAGAATAAAAACAAGAAGGATTTTTTTGGTGCTGTTTACGGCGCTGATGCTCGCGCATTGCTCAAATCTCTTACCCGATGGCGACGATTTGCGCAGCAAGAATGCTAACGGTATACTGACGGTAGGCCAGACGGCGCCCGAGTTTGCCTTGCCGGTCACCGATGGAGCAACGCTCACCCTTGCCACGGCGCTTTCTGGCAAGAGTGGCGTCGTGATCTATTTTACGATGTGGTGTCCCGTCTGCACAAGCCACACCGATGAAGTCGTTCAGGCGATCATGCCGGCATACCCGAATGCCCGTTATGTTCTGGTTGATTACGTTTCGGCGAGCATCGGCGAAGCGGCGACCCTCAAGACTTTTGGCGGTTATGATTCCACCGGTATTGTCGTCGCCCTTGACCGGTCGCAAAGTTTCATGAACACCTATGGGGCGACAATGGCGTACGTGGTGATCATCGACAGTACGGGGAAAATCCGCATGATTGAAGTGTATAAAAGACAGAAAATGGAACAGATTCTGGGGGTGCTGTGAGGACCACAATAACGCTGCTCTGTTTTGCCGCTTCATTGTTTGCCGCGCCCGAACCGAACAGGACCCTCTTTGAAGAGCGCTGCAACGGCTGTCATGCTCTGCCTGATCCGTCAGGCCTCAGCGAAAAGCAGTGGGATGCTGTGCTGAAGACTATGCAGCAGCGTTTGCGCGAAGCGGGCCGGCCGGTACTCAGTGAAAACGAGTTGCGGAGAATTCGTTGTTATCTGAATGCCGAAGCGGGCCGGCCTTGCTCATGATCACCGGTTGATGAAGTTGTTGGATTTACTCAGCGTAAAATAGACGATACCCTCATTGATAATTTCGCCGGTGATAATGCGCGACGGGCGATTACGCTGGGTATAGTTTATGTCGAAATCCCAGCCTGAACGGATACCGCGCAGTGAGAGGCCGGCAACGAAACCTGTGTTATGGTACACTGTGCCTGAAAGGTTGGCGTAGTTTTGCTCTGCACCGCCGCGCAAAGAAAGCCAGTTGGTGAGCCATATTTCGAGCACGGGAATTATGCGCGCGCTGAAGTAGTCCCGGTCCAGATAAAAGTCATTGATCTCTTTCACGGCAAGAAAGACACGTTTGCCGAACAGGCCGAAAGTGAGTGTGTTCTCATTATAGATCGGCGCGCGCACCGAATTGC
>JAEUSA010000009.1 GCA_016788945.1 Leptospiraceae bacterium | reverse complement strand
GCCTCGCGTATTGAACACCTGACAAAAGTGGCCGGCGCCGCGGTGCTGATATCTGAACCGATGTTCGGGAGCATACCGCAGAATAACCGGTTTCGCTCACGGCCTTTAGGTAAGCTGCCTATTCGCGGCAAACAACAGCCGCTGGCGATTCTCGAAATTGTCGACGGGCAAAGCGACTACTTGCTCGAACTGCACGACCTGACGATTGAAGATTTCACCACGGGAGTCAGCGCGTATTATGCCGGTGATTATGCAGCGGCGAAATCTTTATTCGCTCGCGTGCTGGCGAAGAACCCCGCTGACCGGGTAAGCGCACTTTACCGCGAACGCGCTGAATCGCGCGTCAAATAGTTCTTGCCGCACTCTCTGAACCATAGCAGGTGAAAAACGTGCGCAGCCTTGCACTCACAGTTGCCCTGTTGTTTTTCAGCGCGGGGCTTTCTGCCGCTGCAGATAAAAGTCTCGCCAAAGTGGCGATCCTCACTTATGAAGACGAAACGGGGACAAAAAACTTTGGCTACATGCCGAACTCGCTGACCGAGGCGATCGACAAGTCGTTGCAGAAAAAATTCGAATATGTACGCGAAGATCCGAAAAAATCAGACGCCGCGCGTAAGCTTATTAAGCCTAAAGGGGCACTCAATGCCGCCGAAGCCGCGGCATACTGCGCGAAAAATGATGTGCAGATTCTGGTGTTCGGGAAATTCACCTATGACGCGATAAACCGCCGCATCGTGGTCGAAACGGTGATCTCGCTCGGCAGCGAAGAAAAATTCCGCAAGCTGAAAGAGCGCACCAACCCTACCGATGCGACGATTTTTGCGCTCGCAGATAAGGTCGCCGACGACATTGTCGCCGAAATGACCGCGATTGCCAAAGAACAACAGCAAAAAGACGGCAAGTCGAAAGGACAGCAGAAGGGCGAGAAACTCGAACTGAAAAAAGAGACCACGATAACATGGGCGCCAAAAAAATATTCTGCGAACTTGGCCTTCGGTGTCGTCGGCCCGAGCGGTGACCTGAAAGACGCATACGACGACGCGGGAACGCTGACACTATCTGCCAATCGCCTGCTCTGGCGGGGCTTGTATGCAGGCGTGTTTACTCAGTTTTTCAAACTGAATACCAAAACATCGGGCAGCGCCACTTTCTCCAGTTCATTGAGTGCCCTGCCCTTGACTGCCAACCTCGGTTATTCTCTGTTCTTCTGGTCAGACCGCTTTCGCTTCAACGCCGAACTCGGCGGCGGCCTTTACGGCGCGAAGTTCGAGGTGAAGGCTAGCGACACGGTGATTTACACGCGCAATTTTTATAATCCCACGCTGCGCGTGGCATTTTCGCTGCATTGGCTGATGTTCAGCGCCGTTTCCATCGGTGTTGAGCTCAACCATCTGCAACTCTACGACAAAAACCAAACGACAGGCAAAGTGACGGGGCTGGTATTAAGTGCGGGTTATGTTTTTTAGGGGGATGCATATGCGAAACTATACCTTCGGCACTCTGCTCGCTGTCTTTTCCCTGCAATGTAATAATATCGGCTTTGTCGATAAGGCTAAGGCCGTGGCGAATAATGAGTTTGGGGTGGTGGTGTTTTATACCAATACCACAGGCCAAGGAGATTTTTTTACGGATATTACCGAGTTCAGCGGACTCTGCAGTACGATAACAGGTTTGGCGCGTGCGAATTGTATTTGCGCGTCCGAAGCTTCGTCGCAAGGTTTCGCAGGTACATACCGCGCATGGCTATCGACATCCTCGGTTGATGCTATATGCAATATTCAGGGAAATGAAAGTAGCGGCTGCTCGGTAAATTCAAGTCTCGGACCGTTCTTGGCAAAAAACGGAAATAGTTATACTGTCTTGGCGGAAAACTACGCGGAGCTTGTCGGCACTGGTTTTCGAACGCCGGTGAGTTCTGTTTCGCAATCGGTCTACACCGGCACTAATATTGACGGTCGTGCCAGCGGGGCTAACTGTACGGATTTCACGATTGCAAATACCACCATACCTACAACAGGCAACATATCGGTGACCGGCAGCGGGTTTACCTCGACGTCAACCGGAATAAATTGTATTGGCCCAGCTGCGTTACTCTGCATGAAGCAATCAAAATAAGATAGTGCGCAATCCATGCATGGGGGAAAAAATCTCCTGCAGCGCCTGCTGCGGAATTTTTAACCTGAAATTCAACGCAGCCGAGCGCACGGCATGGGCGCAGAGAAATACCGAAATTTTTCTTGCGCTCGATCTGACTAAGGCCGAAAATATCGTCGCTTACCGAAAAGAGCGCGAAGCCGAAACCTTGCCGCAGCGCATCCGCGATGACATCTATGTCTGCCCGTTCGTTGGTTTTGTTGGTACCAAAAACGGTTCGCACATAGAGCAACCTCCTGTTGCGTGCGAACCCGGCGCATCCGTGCGCACGGGCTGTTTATTACATCCGCAGGGGTCGCCGCACCCGCAGATTTCTCTGTGGGAGCACCCGCAGAATTTTTCTTTCTACGGCGAGGGTATCTGTCTGAGTTACGATTGCCTCGCCAAAGAGCGGCAGGCTTTCCGCGCCGATTTTTTTCGTTGGGCTGAGGGTGCCGATGGGCATGGAGGCCCTGGGGCAGCGGCGCGCACGACGCGCTCTTTGCCGCAGCCGCTTTACGCCTATGGGCGACTCGCTTCTGACCATACACTGCACCGCACGCTTGCCATGCTGGCTATGGACTCACAGGATCTGTCTGGCTTCTACACGCTGCTCGCTGAACTCTACGAAACGTATTCTGTGGTAACTACCTCGTTTGAAGATGTCGAAAAAGTGCTGCCTCAATCGATCGAAGAATTATGTCTCTTTCTCGCCCGGCGCATCGATGCCGCAAATGCCGAGCAGATTTCTGCCTTGTTATCCGCTGCGTGGCATCGCCACACAGCGGATAACAAGGCATCTTAACCCGCTTTCCAGCCTATCTCAAATTTGCAGTTTTTCCCATGATCGACTTTCAGCTGCTCAAGTCAGAAGAAGGGTTAAACCGCGTGCTCACGAGCCTCAAACGCCGTGGTGATGAATCTTCGTCGACCGATCTCAAAACGATCGCCGAAAAACGCAGCGCGACCATTCGTGAAGTCGAAGCGCTTGCCAATGAGCGCAATGTACAGTCGAAGAAACTCGGCGAGCTCAAAGCTCAAGGCAAGCAGGCAGAATTCGATGAGCTGCGCGAAAAGATGAAAGAAGTCGCCGATCGGCTCAAGGTGCTCAAGGAGCAGGAGAGCGAAGTGGAAGAAAAATTCCGCTATTTGCTCGACCGGCTGCCGAACCTGCTCGACGACAAAGTACCCGACGGCAAAGACGAGACGCAAAACGTGGTCTTGCGCACTGTCGGTGAAGTTCCGAAATTTCCTTTCGCCGTAAAACCTCACTTTGAAATCGCGGAAGCGCATGATCTGGTCGATTTTGAGCGCGGTGTAAAAATTTCCGGTGCTCGATTTTATGTCTACAACGAGCAGATTGCGAAGCTCGAACGCCGCCTGACGAATTTTATGCTGTCAACGCATGAACGGGCGGGTTACAAAGAACGCACGATTCCGCTGCTGGTGAAAGACGAGTGTATGTATGGCACGGGACAGTTTCCGAAGTTTGCCGACGAATATTACCGCATGGAAAAAGATGCGCTCTCGCTGATACCGACGGCAGAAGTGCCGCTCACCAATATCTATGCAGATGAGATCATCAACGAAGAACAACTACCGATTTATCTGACCGCGCTCACACCCTGTTTCCGCCGCGAAGCCGGCAGCGCTGGCAAAGACACGCGGGGCCTCGTACGCGTGCACCAGTTCTACAAAGTCGAGCTGGTGAAGTTTGTTAAGCCCGAAGATTCAGAAAAAGAATGGCTCGCCCTTACTGCTGACGCCGAAAGAATTTTGCAAAAATTAGGTCTGACCTACCGTGTCGTCAGTTTGTGTTCGGGTGATATGGGTTTCACGTCTTCCATTACTTACGACCTCGAAGTGTGGATGCCCGGCCTCAACCGTTGGCTTGAAATTTCTTCGTGCTCGAACTTTAAGGACTTTCAGGCACGCCGCGCGAAGATACGCATGAAAAATGCCACGACGGGTAAGAATGAATACTTGCACACGATCAATGGTTCAGGTGTTGCGGCAGGCCGTTTGATCGCCGCATTGTTAGAGTACCACCAGACAGCTGAAGGCGGCATTGACTGGCCTGCCATCGAGGCAAAGCTCAACGCCTGAGCTTGTGCTGGCGCGATAGGCCACAAACCGCTCCACTGCAATATGCCCGCCTATTCGACAGTCATCGGTAACGATCTCAAAGAGCAGCGCTTCGACAAGGTCGTGCATGCTCTGCTCAATGAAAAAGTACCGGGGGGGATCTCGAAGTCAACTGCACGTAAACTCGTGATGGTCGGGGCTGCCTATTTGAACGGTTCACGTTGCCGCATCGCTTCCAAACCCGTGTTCAAGGGCAGCGAGGTGCGCGTTGAATACCATCCCGAAAAGCTGCGCCCGATTCAGCTCGATTTTCCGACGCTCTCGCCAAAAGATATCCTGGTCCACGAAGACGGCCTGATCGTTGTCAACAAACCGGCGAATATGCCGACGGTGCCGACGATCGACAATGCGCGCGACAACCTTGTGACCGCGCTGAAGGTACTGTTAGGGAAAGACGTGTACGTTGGCATTCACCATCGCTTGGATGCGCCGACGTCGGGCTGCATTCTTTTTACGGTGGATGAAAGCAAAAATGCCTACGTTGCCGAATTGTTCCGTGAGAATCTGATTCAAAAAGAGTATCTTGCCGCTTGTACCATCATAAATCCACCCCCTGCTGATCACTGGGAAGTCAAGAACCAGCTGGTGCGCGCAGAGAAAAAAAAGAACATCTATCGCTCGACGAAAGATGAGGGTGACTTTGCCTACAGCCGCTTTGAGTTGTTGCAGACCAAGGGAGAACTCGCGCTGATCAAGGCGATGCCGATTACCGGGCGCACGCACCAGCTGCGCGTGCATCTTTCTGAGCAGGGCCTGCCGATCTTGGGGGACAAAACGTATGGCAGCACAGGACCTGCTCGAGCGCGAGCTGGCACGGATGCCATTCGTGCCAGCGCAGGTGGCGCACTGCCTCTCCGCTTAATGCTGCACGCGCATAAACTGACCTTTCGTCTACCGCAGGGGCGTGAGGTGTGCCTTGAGGCTCCGGTGCCCGACGAGTTCAAAAAGCTGTTCGCGCTGTGAGAAATTTGCTAAATTGCACAAGATGAAAGACTACATACGCAATCAGGTAAAAGACTCGATCGAGGTGAAACAGAAATTTCTTGCTGATGAAAAGAATATTGAGCTTCTCGACCGAGTCGCGGCCGACCTGATTGCCGCCTATCGAGCGGGTAAAAAAACCCTGATTGCCGGTAACGGGGGCAGCGCTGCCGACGCACAGCACATCGCCGCCGAATTTGTGAGCCGTTTCTATTTTGACCGTCCCGCGCTTGCCTCGATCGCGCTTACAACCGATACCTCGGCTCTGACGGCGATAGGCAACGACTATGGTTATGAGCTGCTGTTCTCGCGCCAGCTTGAAGCCAACGGCCAAAACGGCGACATCTACATCGCCATTTCGACATCCGGCAATTCGAAGAATGTTCTCAAATCGCTCGAAGCAGCGAAGAAAATAGGTATCAAGACCGTCGGCCTTACCGGCCGCAGCGGGGGCAAGATGCGCGAGATGGTCGACCACCTCATTGCGGTGCCTTCTGATGAAACGCCGCGCATTCAAGAATGCCACATTCTGATCGGTCATATTCTGTGTGCAGCGGTCGAAAAAGAACTGTTTGAAAAACAGTATAAAGTTACATCTTGACTAACTATGTCGTTTTGGGGGATATCCCCGGTGGATGCTCGATAAAAGCAAGAGTCTCACCTACCGCATTACCGACGAAGGCGAAACCGCGGTCGTCGCACTGACCGGCGATTTGAACATGTTTTCGGCGCCCGATTTGCGCACGAACCTCGTGAAAAAATTCGACAGCGGCGTGGGTAAGTTCATTTTTGATCTGACCGATCTGGCATTTGTCGATTCTTCGGGCATTGGTGTGCTTGTCAGCTTTGTCAGCCTGGCGAAAAAGCGGCCGGGTTCAAAAGTCGTATTATGCGGATTAAACCCGCAAATCAGGAGCATTTTCGAGGTTACACGGCTACTCTCTGTTTTTACTGTGGTTGACGATCTCGACGCGGCACGCGCGGCGCTGGCCGCATAACCGGGGGCGCAGACAGACGAGAAATGCAGATTACGTTTTTTACCGCTATGGAAGAAACCCTCAAAAAAGCCCTCAAAACCGGAATCGAGACTCTGATCTCGGTGACCGAAGAAGTTCGCCACGGTTTGACGGTGCTCGACCGCGATATTCAGGCGCTGAACCGGAAAATCTCTGAATCCAAAACGGCCGAAAACACCAACCAGAAAGTCGACGAACTCATCGAAAAAGCGGTTCTGGCGATTCGTGACTATGAATCACGGGCCACCGAATTGAGTCGCTCGATTCAGGAACACCTGAGTCAGGTCGACCCGATGGCGCGCCAGAGTGTCCAAGAACTCTCCGATAAACTCACCGCCCTCGCAAAAAACCTCAAAAACCGCGCCTGAACCGTCGATACTCACCCAGATAGGGGCGTCTAATCACATATGAAAATCCACCATTTTGCAGGTCTTGTGTGCGCTGCGTTGTGCAGTTCGCTCGCGGCTCAGCAGCAGAAGGTCAGTAGTAAAGACCTCGCTGCCGAGGTAGACAAGCTCAACTGGGAGGGTATCGACCTTTCCAACGATGCCCGTTACCTCGATGCGGCGGATAAATTCCAGCGCGCGATTTCACTCGACGACACCCGCGCCGCACGGTCGTACCATAACGTCGCGTATACCTATGAGCTCGCGGGAGACAAAAATAAGGCCCTCGATAACTACCAAAAGGCCGTTCAGCGCAATCCGCGGCAGACGATTTCATGGGCCAGCCTCGGCAAAATGCAGTATGCCATGGGGCTCTATAAAGATGCCGTAATTTCCGGCGAGACCGTTCTCAAGCTTGATGCGCGCAATGCGTCGGTACAGAAATGGTTGCCCGATGCATACGCCAAACTCGCAGAACAAAAGATGTACGATGCGCGCAATGACCTGAGCGGTGACCCGGCCACCAACCCGAATTGCGAAGCCCGCCCCGACGTCATCGCCGAGGTCGGCGCCTTTGCTTCTATCATCGGCGCAATCGACAAACAATCGACCGCGTTCAACATGTATAAACCCTCGGGCGTGTTCCAGACACCCGCAGGCGCCTATGCAATTTTTAATCCGCTGCGCGAACTGACCTTTCGCCTCAACGGTTACACGCCGTATTATGGCATTCTGCAGCCGACGTTCTTTGCCGGGCAAGAACGTATCGAGATGCAGTACAATCTGAAGTACTTCTTTTTCGGCGGCGGAATTCTGTTTAACCAGTTGAACCTGACGAACAGCACCGTACCCCCGTCGACAACGACGTATGTACAGAATACCGACTACACTTCGATCAGTGACACAAAGTTTGGTCTCTTTATGGGCGGCCGCGACGAGCTGAATTATTTCATTCTGCGCATCTATCCGCGCTATTTATTTCGCGACGATACCTCGGGGCCGAAGAGCACGAGTTTCGACGTGGTCAAGATTGACCTTGAATACCGTCGTAACCTGCGCCTGAGCATCGGCACGGTGGTCGATGAGAAACAACCTGTGAGCAAGGGACCTTTTACCGATATCATCGTGAAAGTCGACATCGACGAAATTTATATCTCAGAATTCAAACCCGTCACCGGTACCGACGCGGTGGGTCATTACTTCGGCACATACGATTTTTCTCTCGGTATGGAATTCGGACGTTTGCAGCGTGAATTCGACAAGATCGGTTTCACCTACGGTTTTTTACTTACCGAACGCCTGTATTTTCAGAACACCAACAATACGAATCTCACCAGCTTTGGCAACGGGCAAGGTTATTTTGGTTTCAATACAACCGGAGCAACCACGGGTAATGCGTTCTCTTCTTACCGGAACAATTCGTTCATCATCACGCTGTTCTCGGCACAGATGTTTAAGAACCGCTATATACTGCGCGAGCGCCTGTTTTTTGAATCAACGCCAGGTTCTGAACGTAACCATGCGATCGGCTTGCAGGTCTCTTTCGGCGTAAGGTTCTGATGCTGCAACAAATGTCGCTGTCGCGACATTTGTTGCTACTGGTCATCTGGCCGGCGGCGCTCGCTGCCCAGGCCATAACCGATATCGATTTTCTCGAACGCGGACGCGAACATTTTGAGCGCCGGCGTTTCTTAAACGCACTCGAATCGCTGCGCGTGTCGCTGCAGATGAATGAAGATCGCGATGCGCGCACGTATCCGCCGAAGCTTGACGCAGAAATTCTCGCAGCAGAATGTCTTGTGCAGTTAGGGCGCAACGATGAAGCGGCGAACATGTATGAACGCGCCATCACGCACGGATACAGCGATAAGAAGGCGATCGCCTTTCTCGCGCGCTACTTTTACGCGCGCCGCAGCGACAACAAAGCCTTGCAATATTTTAATCAATACCTCACACTCGACCGCGTTGATATCGAAACGCATATTCTGCACGCGCGGCTGTTGGGCAGGCTCAAAAAACGGGATAAGGCGACAGAACTGCTCGAATCGCTCGAGCCGGCGCCGGCCAATGTCAAACCCGAAGACTGCGAAAGGCATGAACGCCGCCGCCAATGGCGTGAAGCATTTACTTGCGCGACCGCGCTGCGCAACAATAAACCCGAGCGCGAACAGTTCTACCTGCTGCGATACCGTCTGGCGGCGTTGCAGAAGAACCCAAAACTGACAGCCGACTGCGCTGAAGAACTCTACCACATATTCGGTCGCAATACGCGTTATATCTGGCCGCTGATTGAAGTGCGTATGGCCGAGCGCCGGTTTTATGATGCGCGTGTTCTCCTTGAAGAAATCATAGCGCAGAATGGTGAAGATTCAGAAGCGCAGCGGTTGCTCGCCAACTTGCGTACCGCGGCGCCACAAGCCGTTGAAAAACCCTTTCGTGCGACGAACAAAGAAATGAAGATGATCGAGGGGTTGTCTAAATAGTTGCGAACCGCGCAACGGGCGCGGACAGCAGGTGAAAACAGCGGAGGGGTTTCCGGGAAACACCGTAGCGTTTTGCGTGCATTTGCCTAAAGGCAAATGCAGCGTTTTCACTTGCTGGGCGACTTTTTAGACAAACCCAACGGAAATTGGCCGGCATTTTCCCGATCTAATAAACCTTTTGAGACCTGCGCAGCGTCGTTGTGAAATTTCTATTTTTCTGTGAACAGATTATTTTTGCCGCGCTCTGAATAGAGCAGGTAAAAACGCGCACCCCCCTCGTTCGGGAAGGCGGCAAGGTGAATCGCGAATGGTTGTATGGTGACGAGCTGTCCGGGGTAAACGTCAACAATGTCTTCTTCGATTATCAGGCGGATTACACCCTCTAACACAAGAATGGTTTCACTGAATGCGTGTGCATGGTAGGGCACCAGCGTACCCTGCTCATTCTGCATTTCGTAAATTTTGTAGTCTTTGATCAGCAGTGATTTCAGGAACTTCATGAGCTCCACTTCGCTGCCGAAGATGCGCCGGGAGTCTTGTATGTCGTAGTATTGCGCTGCCATACCTGTTAGATTAAACCCCTATTCTACAGTTATTGGACGATTCTTTTCCTCGATTAACGCCAATTTTTCGCGAATTTCTGCGCGGCGTTCTTCAATGCTTTGCGAGCGCAGTTTCTTCTGCAATTGCATAATGGCTTCGAGAATTGCCTCGGGCCGGGGTGGGCAACCTGGCACATACACATCTACCGGCAGAATGCGATCAATCCCCTGCAACACCGCATAGGTGTGGAACATGCCTCCCGATGATGCACAGGCGCCGACAGAAACCACGTAGCGCGGGTCTGCCAACTGCTCATAGATATTGCGCAAGACCGGCGCCATCTTGTACGTGATTGTGCCCAACACGAGAATCATGTCGGCCTGACGCGGCGAGAATGAAGGTCGTTCTGCGCCAAAGCGCGCGATGTCGTAGTCCGAAGCGCTGACCGCCATGTATTCGATACCGCAGCATGCTGTAGCGAACGGAAATGGCCACAGCGAATATGACTGGCCCCAGGATACAAAGTCATCCACCGCACCGACAATAAAGCTCTGGTCGAATTGCCCCTTTTGTACCGACCCACCTGCTACCGCCCCGGCGGGATTTTCACCTGCCGCGGGATTTGTGAAGCGATTAGGAATTTTTTCTGCGATCAATTGGGATCCTCCCAGTTCAGGGCACCTTTACGTAAAATGTAATAATAGCCGATAAACAATACCACTAAAAACACGATGAGCTCGCCAAGCATCAGTAAGCCGAAGCCGGCGTCCTTAAAGGAGCGGAATGATACCGCCCAGGGCATAAGGAAAATGGCTTCAACGTCGAACACGATGAATACCATGGCGATCAGGTAAAACTTGACGTTGAACAGGCCACGTGCATCGTCTGCATACGGAATACCGCATTCAAAAGTGTCGGGATGTGCCTCGGCGGGCTTCGAGGTGCGTGGGCGAATCTTGTGCGCGAGTAACAGAATGACGCCGGCGAAACCTGCGCCGAACATTAGTTGAATCAGCGCCGGCCAGATTGAGGCGGGCACTGCGGTGTTTTCCATAATTCGTATTGTCAATGCGGCATCCGGCGTGAAGTAAAAAACGCATTACCTTAACTTCGGTCCGGTGCCGTCTTGGGGAGG
>JAEUSA010000385.1 GCA_016788945.1 Leptospiraceae bacterium | reverse complement strand
CCTTCGCTCGGCGGCGGTATGATTGCGAGCCTGATGGTTTCGCCGCGCTGGGGTTTTGCCCTTAACGTGCACTCGCAGTACGTTGTAGACCCCGCGAGCCCCGCGATGTTTATCAGCGCGACGCTCGCTTCTGTTGTACGCTTCTGAAAGGCGGGTTTAGCCGGCCTTTATTCCGGCGACAAAAGTTTTTTCGTACGCAGCAATCTCCTGATCAAACTGCAGAGTCCAGCCGATGTCGTCTAAACCCTGCAGCAGCTTTTGGCGCAGAGGTTCGGCGATGGAAAATGCCGTCTTTTTACCGGCGACCGCGATTGTTTTGCTTTCGAGATCCACCGTAAATTCAGCTTTGGCGTCTTTCGCCACCGCCTGAAACAGCTCTTCGACTTCGCCTGCAGAAAGCGCGATCGGCAGAATGCCGTTTTGGAAACAGTTGTTGTAGAAGATGTCGGCAAAAGACGGTGCGATGATCACCTGAAAGCCATAATCGAGAAGCGCCCACGGCGCGTGTTCGCGAGACGATCCGCAGCCGAAATTATCACGCGCGAGCAGAATGCGCGAACCCTTGTGTTCAGGTTTGTTCAGCACGAATGTCTTGTTTTCTGTACCATCGTCGTTAAAGCGCCAGTCATTGAACAGAAACTGACCAAAACCGGTGCGTTCGACGCGCTTCAGAAAATTTTTCGGGATGATCTGATCGGTATCGACATTGGGCATGTCGAGCGGGCAGGCGGTGGATTTTACCGTTTTAAATTTTTCCATTTGATTCTCCTCATATTCTCGCGCGCGCAGAGGTCATGTAGCGACCTCGGTGCGTGCATCAACAAAATGACCGTGGATTGCCGCCAGCGCGGCCATGGCGGGCGACACGAGGTAGGTGCGGCCGCCTTTGCCCTGACGGCCTTCGAAGTTGCGGTTTGACGTCGAGGCGCAGCGTTCGCCCGGCTCGAGCACGTCGTCGTTCATGGCGAGGCACATCGAGCAGCCGGGTTCACGCCACTCGAAACCTGCCGCAGTAAACACCTTATGCAGGCCCTCGGCCTCGGCCTGGTCTTTGACGCGGTGGCTGCCGGGCACGACCATCGCCAGCTTGATCGAAGAGGCCACCTTACGGTTCTTGATGACCTTGGCCGCCTCGCGCAGGTCTTCGATGCGCGAGTTGGTGCATGAACCGATGAAAACTTTGTCGAGTTTGATGTTTTCGATCGCAGTACCTTCGCTAAAATCCATGTACTCCATCGCCTTTTTGAAGCCGACGCGCTCCACGTCATCTTTCGCATCAGCGAGGCGTGGTACGGCTGCGGTGACATCGGTCACCATGCCGGGGGACGTACCCCAGGTAACCTGCGGTGCAAGTTTATTGCAATCTATTTCAATCTCGGCGTCGAACGCGGCACCTGCATCGGTTTTGAGCGTTTTCCAGTATGCGACCGCTTTATCCCAGGCTTCGCCCTTGGGTGCATGCTCGCGGTCTTTGAGGTATGCAAAGGTTTTTTCGTCGGGTGCGATCATGCCCGCCCGCGCGCCGGCTTCGATCGACATATTGCAAATAGTCATGCGGCCTTCCATCGACAGATTTTCGATCGCCTCGCCGGCATATTCGAGAACGAAGCCGGTGGCACCTGCAGTGCCGATTTTGCCGATTAAGGCTAAAACCATGTCTTTTGCGTAGACACCTGCGTTGAGCTTACCCTTAAAATTGACGCGCATCGTTTTGGCCTTGGCCTGCACGAGACACTGCGTCGCGAGCACATGCTCGACTTCTGAAGTGCCGATACCGAACGCCAATGCACCGAACGCGCCATGCGTTGAGGTATGCGAGTCGCCGCACACCACGGTTTTGCCCGGCAACGTCAGGCCAAGTTCTGGGCCGATAACGTGGACCACACCCTGGTTATAGCTCTTGAGATCAAAGCAGGGGACGCCGAATTCATCGCAGTTGCGCTTGAGGTATTCCATCTGTTTTGCGCTGATCGGATCTTTGACCGGTTTATCGCGGTCTTTGGTGGGCACGTTATGGTCCATCGTCGCAAACGTGCGGTCTGGCCGGCGGACTTTGCGTTTATTTAACCGCAGGCCGTCGAATGCCTGCGGCGATGTCACTTCGTGCACGAGGTGCAGATCGATATAGATCAGGTTTTTGTTTTCTTCTTTTTTGGGAGCATTCGGGTGTGACCAGATGTCGACCACGTGTGCATCCCAGACTTTTTCGAAAAGTGTCTTTGCCATAATCAGTAACATAACACATTTTTTCCATAAGTCAAATAAATAATTGAAATATTATATATAAGTTTACCTTATATATGGCGTGCGGTCTCAGGTCTAAATAAACCATATGGAAATCCGCCAGCTCAAATACTTCATCGAAATCCGGCGCACCGGCAGCATCTCGCTCGCCGCCGAAAACCTCGGTCTGACACAGCCCGCGCTGTCACAGCAGATTGCGCTGCTCGAACGCGAGCTGAAGGTAAGCCTGTTCGAGCGCTCGCGCCGGGGCATGGCACTGACCGAGGCGGGTGAAATATTTGCCGGCAAGGCGGCGGCAATTCTCGAAAGTTGTGCTGATCTCGAAGCCGAATTACGGCGCGGTGGTAATCCCGTGCAGGTTTCATTTGCCGTCGGCGAAACCCTCGCGGAGCATTTTGTCCCGCAACTGTTAGTGAATCTCATGCGCAAATTTCCCGACACGCGGTTTCGCGTCATTGAGAGTAACCTCACCGAAATCCGCGCTGCGCTGCGCGATGGCAGCGTCGACTTTGCGCTCGCGCCCGAGCCACTGTCGGAAAACACGTTTACCAATCGGTATCTGATCGAAGATGAAATTCTGCCCGTCGTCAGTGCGGATGATCCGCTCTCTCAGCGTCGGGTCGATTGGGAAAAATTGCGCACACGTGAGTGGATTCTTTTTCACCCGGGTTCGGCGATACGTAAGATCAGCGACGGCATTTTTGCCGAGACTGAGAAGCGCTTTCAACCGCGCATCAGTATGGAGCTGCGCAGCGTGGCAGGGGCAGTGCAGTGCCTCGAGGCAGGCCTCGGTGTCGGATTCATCTCAGACCTGTCGCTTACTCCCGGTTTAGCGGCTCTGCGGCTGCCCCAACTGACGCGCCGCCGGAGGTTTTTTCTGACTCACCGCAGAAATGCCGAGAAAATAGCCGGTATCGCCGGGGCGATTCTGCAGTTTGCCGGCGCGGTGCAGAAATCGTGAGGTTGCGACATAATGCAAAAAAACTTGACGATGATTTAACGAAATCGTAATTTCCGCGAATGGCAAAAACCCCCTTTTCAACCAAAGAACTGAACGAGTTTAAAGAGCAATTGCTCGAAAAAAAGGCCCATCTGATCAAAGAAATTCAGGGGAAAGAAGAAGAACTCACCAGCGGCGACAAAGACGAAGTCGGCGACATGGCTGACCTTGCGACCGAACTGATCGAGCGTGAACTCAATATGTCAATCTCCGAGTCAGATCGCTCACGTCTCGAAGAGATTAACGCGGCTCTGGCGCGCATTAAAGACAAATCTTACGGCATCTGCGTTGATACCGGTGAAGTGATCAACAAAGCCCGGCTCAAGGCCGTGCCCGAAGCGCTGCGCACGCTTGCAGCTCAAGAAGTCTATGACCGCGCGCAGCGTAAGCGTAAATCGCTGAACCGCGTCGCGGACATTGATTGATTGCGTGTAGAGCTCTATCCTGAATTTATTGCGCTGCTCGATGCGGCTAAAACCGTCATCGCCCGGCGCTCGGTCTTGTTATGGCAGCGCAGTGACGAAACCGATCCGCTTAATATCTCGCTGTCGTTCAGGCCGGTCATTGCTGAAAAAATAGTCCATCAGGCGCTTGACCGCAACGCATGCGTTGCCTGCGAACGGCGCATCTCGTATAAAAAAGACCAGTTCGCCCCGGTTACGCCTGCCGAACCTTACCTCGTGCTCGTCCACAACGATTTTCTCGGCCCCCGCGCGGCATATTATAATGATCCCGCAGAGAATGCGCTGTTTGAGAAAATGTTCGAAGGCGTGCTCGGCTTTTCACCGCGCGCGGCACTCGTTCGCGAAATTGTACGCTGCCATGTCAGCAAAGAAGATACCGGCAGTGAGGGGTATCTCGCAAATTGTATGCAGCACGTGCGGCGTGATATTGAGCACGCGGGTGTGCGCGGTATTTTACTGATGGGTAGAGCCGCGAGTTTTGTGTTTCGCGATAAGGCGGAGCTCGCAGCGCGGCAAAATAAGGTATTCGAATGGCAGAATTTGCCGACGATGTTGTGCCCGGGGCCGAACAGACTGACTTATATGCGGGAGAAAAACTTTCCTGTGGAACAGATTAATGCGGAGAGGCAGAACATCTTTGCGGTATTGACGATGTTCCGTGATCAAATCATCGGGGCCGGCCCGACTAACCGCTGAGCGGCGCTTCGGACAATGCCCGCGATGTCCGGGAAAACCGGATTACCGAAGTAATCCGATAAACCCATTCGGCAGATTAACCGCCTTTTTCTTCTGAAGCTTCGCCTTCTGCTTTTTTAGCTTTTTTGCGCTTCTTCTTGCTGCCTTTTTTCTTCTTACCTTTTTTCTTGCCCTTTTTGCCTTTTTTTGGCTTTTCTGAGCCTTCTTCTTTATCTTTCGCCGGCTCTTCTTTTGCCGGTTCTTCTTTCGCTGGTTCAGCGTCTTGTGCTACCACTACGCCACCAACAAGAGTGAATGCGAGCAGTAATGCCAATAATTTTTTCAGCATCATATTCTCCTAAACAACTGGTCTTTGCGATCAAGGGCGGTTGCCTATGGGCGCAGGGCCCACACACATGCCGCTTTTCCCGCGTCAATGATAATACGTTGACAACGCTGAGAAACGGACAATTTTGGTACGCACCCGGGGGATTTTTGTCAGCATACGGGCGGCCGTAAGTGCCCGGTTTTGCCGCAACGCCGCAAGGGTGTCAATTTTTTCAGAGTGTTCAGATGGTTCAACAAGCTCACCACGGGTATCTGTTCATCGGCGCGCTCATGAGTTTAGAATCGGGAGATTAACAAAACAATGAATATCTATGTGGGAAACCTGGCGTATAACGCCACTGATGATGAGTTGAGGGCCGCGTTCGAGGCATTTGGTCCGGTAACGTCGGTAAAAATCGTCCGTGATCGCGACTCAGGCAGGTCACGCGGCTTCGCTTTTGTCGAAATGGAAGACGGTGAAGGCGCGCAAAATGCAGTAGCCCAGATGAACGGCAAAGATCTCAAAGGTAGAAACTTGGTCGTCAATGAAGCCCGCCCGCGCGAACAAGGCGGTGGCGGCGGCGGCGGTGGTCGCGGTGGCTATGGCGGCGGCGGTCGCGGTGGCTCACGTGGTGGCGGCGGTGGCCGTGGTGGTTACGGCGGCGGCCGTGGCGGCGGAAATTTCCGTCGTGGTCAAAGCGACGAGAACGCCTGGTAAGCACGGCATATTGATTGCCGCTAAAAGGGCTTAGGGATTCAGAAAAATCCCGTAAGCCCTTTTTTATTTGCCGTGAAGCGCATACAAAAACTCAGCGAAACCCTTGTTTCCCAGATTGCCGCCGGTGAGGTGATTGAATCACCCGCGGCGATTATCAAAGAACTGGTCGAAAACTCCCTCGACGCGGGTGCCGATGCCATCGATATTCGTGTCGCCGGCGACGGCTTTACCGAGATTCAGGTGCGCGATAACGGGCATGGTATCGACGCCGAAGACCTTCCGCTTGCCGTCGAAAGTTTTACGACCAGCAAAATTGCCACCATCGAAGAATTATTGGCCGCTCGCACGATGGGTTTTCGCGGTGAGGCGTTGGGGTCTATTGCATCGGTGAGTCGGCTCACGATTGAGTCGCGGGCAAGGGGAGCCGCGCATGGCAGTTTTGTCAGCGTGGATGAGAGCGGCAAACAGGTGGGGCCGAGTGCGATTGAAGCGGGTACGCGTGTCATTGTGCGCGACCTGTTCTACAATATACCCGTGCGTCGCGAATATTTTGCAAATCTGGCGCGCGTACGAAAAGACATTTCTGCGGTACTGACCAATTTTGCCGCCGCGAACTACCGCCTCAACTTCAGCTATCGCGTGGGTGATGATACTGTGGTGCTCTACCCCTGCGATAACCTGATAAAGCGCCTGTCAGAGCTGTGGGGAGAGCAGATTGGCCGCGATCTTTTGCCCGTATATGAAGAGTCGGGCGCCCTTTCGTTATCGGGCTATATTTCAAAATTCTATTTTTACCGCAGCGGTGCCACCGATTGCCGCTTCTGGGTGAATAACCGGCCGGTGCTGTACAAACCGCTGATTTCGCTGCTGCGCCATATCTACGGCGAACTGATGCCCAAAGGGCGCTTTCCCTTTACCGCACTGTTTCTGACCTTGCCGGCGACCGACGTCGATGTGAATGTGCATCCGCAAAAGCGTGAGGTGCGCTTCAGGCATGAAACTGAGGTTACGGCTTTTTTACGGCAGGCGCTGAGCCGCGTCGTTTCCGCGCAGGGGGGTATCTCCGCCGGCAATATGGTCAATGTCCACCGCGCCGAGGCAAAATCGGTGAAACTCAACGAAAAAGCAGACAGCGGGCCGGTCGCGGCAGAAAACGCCCAGCTGTTCAATGTGATGCCGGCACTCTTCACTGAACCCGGCGCCCCGTTGCGCTTTCCCGAGCGGCTGGCCCTGCATTCGCGCATTTTTAATACATTTGTTATTGCGACAAACGACGAGGCATTGTTCCTTATCGATCAGCACACTGTCCATGAACGGATTAATTATGAACGGCAGCTGTCACGCATCGCCTCGCGCGGTGAATTACATCAGCTGCTTGCGCACAGCCTGCCGTTGGCATCCGGTATATTCGATCGCCAACGCATTCGCGAGGCGTTACCCGTACTCGAAAAATTGGGCTTCTACGTCGAAGACCTTGGGCCCGCCGGCTTCGCCCTGACAGCTGTGCCTGATTATGTCGAGGCCGGTGAAGAGGTTGCCGCTTTTGGCCATGCGCTCAGCATCAGTGAAAAGGCGGGCAGCCTTGAACCTGCGCAACTTTTCGATCAGCTGGCCAAAGATCTTTCGTGCCGGTTTGCCATCAAAAAAGGGGAAAGTGCTTCGCTCGCAGACTTTGACGAATTGCTCAAGCAATTGAGAAATTGCGAGCAGCCGATGCGTTGTCCGCACGGACGGCCGACGATTGTGCGCATCGAAGAAGCCGAGATTTTTGCCTATTTCAAGC
The DNA here is from genome assembly GCA_016788945.1 of Leptospiraceae bacterium. GTDB lineage: Bacteria > Spirochaetota > Leptospiria > Turneriellales > Turneriellaceae > Turneriella. The sequence continues at coordinate 1,374 of JAEUSA010000385.1, read as the reverse complement.
GTCAGGTGTGACGCTTTTTCCGTACGTAGCGCAAAAACATTTCATCGCCCCGTTTTTCCGCTGACCTCAGCCTGAAATGCTGCATCGGCAGCGGCGTCGCCGTGATCACGCTGCGGTCCGTGGTTTTGCCGCCCCACAGCAGCGGTAACAGCGTCAGAAAAAACTCATCGACCAGAGCTGCGGAAAAGAACAGGCCGTTGAGTGTCGGGCCCCCTTCTAACAGCAGTTTTTTGTAGCCGCGCTCGCTGAGTGAACTCACGATATCGGCGACAGACTCGTAAAAAAAGATATCCCACTTGGCGCCGAGATCTGGCCACAATGCAGCAAGATTAGCCTCGGTACCCTTTTCAAACCACACTTCGCCACCCTGCGCCGCTGCGGCATGCCGAGTCGCGCGCAGGCCTGCCCTGAATGGTTCCGCCTCGCGCGCGACGATGACGGGTCGCGGGTGGTGTTTGCTGTGCGGTTTCGTGCGCACGCGCAGATCCATGTTATCGTGTTCGAGAGTCTTGCGTGAAACGATCAGGCAGTCGCTCCATTCGCGCAATCTGTCCATGCGCCTGCGGTCTTCATTGCTGCCGAATTCCCAGGCCTCAGTCGGGTGCGCAACGTGGCCGTCGATCGTCGCGGCCATATTGAGGCGAAGCGTAGTCGCTTTGGCCCTCGCCGGTCCCTTGCCTCGATTACGTAGCCGAGGGGTGGATTTCAGAAATATTGTGAGCGGCGGATATCCGCTTTGATATTGAAGATCGCAAGCATTGCGCCTGCCATACCGAACAGAAAGTATGTGGCAAAGGTCAACGCCGTCAAAGCGATGAACGTCGCCGAGCTGAACGACGGGAAGAGCAGGCTGCCGGGTACTTCGCCGAACAGTAACGCGACTTGGCCCGCAGGCAATAAGCCGCCGACGAGTGTACCGAAGAAGTAGATATATTTTGCGAGTATCTTACCGAACGGGTTATAACCCAGTGCAAGCAGAATGCTGTAGAGTACAGTCGATGCAATCGTGCTGAAAATAGCAAACTTGATCGTCAGCCACGTCGACTGGAAAAAACCCGGCACCTGTTTTTTGTACAGGTACAGATTTTTCACAATGTTATAAGCGCCGCGGCTCTGAAAGAAGAAGAACACGTAATTGAGATAGGGAATATGCAGAAAGATGCTGGTGGGCCCGGAATTTTTCTGGATACGTATTTCTTCGCCGACGTCTAACATGAGGGGAAAAGTTTCGGATACACAGCGAGTGTCAATTAATTAAGCGTGCTGCGCTTCGGCCTAAGGGGCTGCGCGGCAGGTCGCCGGTGCAATTTTTCTGCGAACTCAACTGCCCTAATCGTCGCGAATTCTTCCGCAAATTCTTCGAATTTGCTTCAC
>JAEUSA010000370.1 GCA_016788945.1 Leptospiraceae bacterium | reverse complement strand
CCGCCGTAAAAGACGATATTCCCGAACTCGACTTCACCATCGGCACGCAGCGCTACCACGAAGTCGGGGCCTTGATCAGCGAAAAATTCGGCATCGAACCCGCTGCGCACGCCGCTGAACATGCTGCGCTGCGCGAACTTGAAGGTGATGACGCGGCTCACCCGTTCGTCTGGCTGCGCATTGCACAGGGCTGCGACCGCAAATGCGCCTTCTGCATTATCCCCAAAATACGCGGCGGCCTCAAGACATATACCCTCAGTGATATCGACCGGCAAATCGGCGAAGAGCAAGCTCTGCGCCAGGGCCGGGTACCGATTCGTGAGGTTGTTCTCGTCAGTCAAGATACGATCAGTCAAGGGGTGGACGAAATCGAAAAAATCGTCGCACACCTTTCTGCAAATGACGAAATCCACTGGATTCGCCTGCAATACCTGTTCCCTGACCGCCGCGTTCTCGACCTGTTAGAGTTGTGGAACAAGTACCCGAAACTCGTACCGTATCTCGATATTCCGTTTCAACATGTTTCTCCCGAAATACTCAAAGCAATGAAGCGCCCTTCGGATACAGCGCTGTTTGCAGAAATTATCGACCGCGCGCATAAAATTCGTCCCGATGCGGAAATCCGCACTTCATTTATCATCGGCTTTCCCGGCGAAAGCGAAGCACACTACAACGAGCTTGGCGACTTCATCAAGCGGCACCGCATCGACAAGCTCGCACTTTTTCGTTATTCGCATGAAAGCGGTACATCAGCCGGCGACGCGCTTGCCGAAACTGTCAGCGACGAAGAAAAGTACCGGCGGATCAACGCCTTGCGTGACACACACCTCGAAGAACGCAAGGCCTATGCGCTCGGCCTCATCGGTAAACGTGAGAGAATGCTCGTCGACGAAGTGCAGAATGGCGAAGTTATTCTGCGCCGAGCGCATGATGCACCGGAAAGCGATGAAATCGTCACTGCCCCCCGCGGCAAAAACCCAATCGAAGTCGGCATGATGCCACTCGTTGAACTTAAAGCTTATACTGAATATTCTTTCATCGGCGAAATCGTCGGCTGATGCTGAAACTGCTGATCGGTGAAGACGGCGATTACCCGCGCTTTGCCACGGCGACAATGGAGGGAGAGGCGGCTGTCACCGGCCTCAGACTCATACTCAAACAGGCAGGCCGCAAGACACCGGTAGTTATTCTGGGCCCGGCGGCAGAAAACAGCAGCGCTGAAATCCACCTCAAGACTACGGATTTTAAGAATGCTTACCCGGTTCTGAACGCCGCGGCAATCGACCTTGCGGAAAAAATTGCCCGACACTATTTTGTTTCGCCTGCCGAAGTTTTGCAGCAGACGTTACCGCCGGTCTTGACGCGCGCCGCGGTAAAACCCGTCGAACGCGTTGAGCAGACTCTCACAAATGCCAGCCCGCTCAATGAAAGGCAGCGGCTTATCTTCGAAGCGATTACACACGAGACAACGGTAAACGAACACCTGATCTGGGGAGTCACCGGTTCGGGAAAGACGCGCATCTATGAACATCTCATCGCCGATACGCTGGCGCGCGGTGAACAAGCGCTGCTGCTCGTGCCAGAAATCGCACTATCGGGTCAGGTTATGGAAGTGATTACGGCGCGTTTTCCGGCGCAGACACTGCTCTACCACTCAGGTCTTGCCGCCGGTGAAAGACTGGCGGCACACCGCGCATTTTTAACGGGCGAAATACCCGTGGCCATCGGTACGCGCTCGGCAGTTTTTTTACCCGCCGCCCGGTTAGGACTTATTATCATCGACGAAGAACATGACGGGTCTTTCAAAGACCAGCGCCAGATGCGTTTCGATACACGCACCGTCGCCCGCTTGCGCTGTCTCGGCGGTGGCGGCGCGGCAAAACTCGTTTTGGGTTCTGCCACCCCCTCGCTCGATTCGCTCGCGAGGGCCAAGAATGGTACGGCCAAACTGCACCGTCTGCGCGAGCGCGCTACAGGACAAGATTTACCCGCCGTGTTTGTCCCCGACTACAAGGTGCAACACGGTATTATATCGCCGTTTTTGCAAAATAAAATGCGCGAGCACCTGAAAGACGGTAAGCAGGTACTGCTGTTAATGAATCGCCGCGGCCACAGCACGCATGTACACTGCCCCGAATGTGAACGGCGCGCTGCGCAGGGCGTGCAGGTGAGTGCCTATGCTGAATGCCCGCGCTGCAGCGTCGCGCTCACCTACCACAAAGACCACCTGCTGCGCTGCCACCAGTGCGGCTACAGCGAAGAATTTTCGCGCAGTTGTCCGAAAGACGGCGCCGAGAGACGCTTACTCGGTCGCGGCATTCAGCGCGTCGAAGAGATTCTCGACCATCAGTTTGCTGAATATCAGTATGCCCGCCTCGACCGCGATACGGCCAAACAGAAAAATTTCGTCAGCGATGTGCTCGCGGCGATGCGCGAACGCAAGATCGACATACTCATCGGCACGCAGATGATTGCAAAAGGATTCGACCTTGCGGGTGTTACGCTCGTAGGCGTGCTGGCCATTGATCAGACGCTCAATGCGCCCGATTTCCGCGCGGCGGAACATGCGTGGCAGCTGTTGGCGCAGGTTGTCGGCCGCTCGGGCCGACACGAACCCGGCGAGGTCGTGATCCAGACTATGTCGCCGCATCATCCTGCAATTATTGCGGCAGCAACGCACGACGCTGACAAGTTTTATGCAGCAGAGGCGGATCACAGACGACTGACAGGGTATCCGCCGTTCGGCGCACTGGCGCGCATCATTCTTTATGCGGCTGACGAAACAAAACTTTTTGCCGTGGCAGAAAAAATCGGCCGCGACATTGCGCCGGCAAATACGCGCAGCCTTTACGGCGAAGATAATGCGGGTGTTGAATTACTCGGCCCCGCCCTGCCCTCTCTCGCGCGCGCAGACAGCGAATACCGCGTGCACTTTCTCATCAAAGGCAAAACCGAAGCCGAACTGCGCGTCTATCTTGCGCGCGTCAGCACATTACTTGAACGGGCACGCCGCCAGAATGACGGCGTACGTCTCGTTCTCGATATTGATCCGCGTGAAGTGAATTGAGCTGCTTGAGCCCGTGGCTGACTTAGCCAGCCACGACGTGCAGCACGATCTGCGCATTGACGCCGTCGTGCAGCTTGATCTGAACTTTATAATTACCGAGCGCTTTAATGTTTTCGTCGAGGTTGATTGAACGGCGGTCTACAGCAAACCCCATGCTTTCGAGTTGCTTGGCGATCTGCATGTTGGTAATGCTGCCGAACAGTTTATTGTCTTCGCCGACTTTTGCCTGCAGCGTAACTTCTTTGCCATTCAGTTGTGCAGCCAGTTCTTCGGCTGACTTTTTCCGCTTGGCAACTTTGCGCGCCTGCACTTGCTCGAGAAATGCTTTTTCTTTCACCGAACGCACATTGGCGCTCATCACGAGGCCGCGCGGGAACAGATAGTTTCTCGCATAACCGTCTTTTACTTCTTTAATATCACCGGCACGGCCGAGGGTGGCAATGTCTTGCTTGAGAATTACGCGCATTAGCTCAAATCTGAGTCTGTGACAGGCCGTAAAGACCTTTTCCTAAGCGAAAGCCACACTTCCATGAGGCCCAGAATGGTGAAAATGATGGCAATCACTGTCACCAGTTCGGGCAGCCAAATACCCACCAGCATGATGCCGAGGGCAATCCAGTGCGCGGGCATCAGGCGGACTTCAAAAAATAGCGAAGCGAGGCCGATTCCCTGCAGCATATAGAGAAATAAAAGAATCAACGCCCCGTTCTTGACGAATAACATGACCGGCTTCAGCGCCGGTAAGCGTAGACCCAGCAGATAAAGACCAGCAAAAACAATCAGGGCCCATACCCAGTGGTCGGGTATGCGGAACAGGCTCATATGCCCCTGCACGACATTCTGCTTGAAGCGGATGCGGGCAAAGATACGCAGAAAAACCCCAAGACAAAGCACGCCCACGAAGCTCGAAACGAAAATAATAACGGGGCTCATTTCTATGAGTTGCGTACGAAAATCAGCCCCCGCGGGGTCGGCACCAGCGGCCTGCATACGCGCCGTCACCTGCTTATGCACTTCATCAAGCAGCTGGCTGAGATTGTGCGTCACATTATACTCGTAAAACGCAACTGCATACGATAGAACTGCCATAACAATCGTGAAAATGAGCAACAGGGCAGAATTATAACCGGACAAAAACATATCCCGTTTATGCCAGATTTTTTTGAGCTGCAGGGTGAGCGCCATGTACTTTTGCAGCCGCCCTTCGACGTCGGGAATTTTTTCGATTTCTGCTTTGAGTTCTTTGCGCGACGGCAGGGGCATATTGAGAAGCTTAAAGACCGAACTTGTCGGATTCAGTGCGACAACCCAGATGCCCGAAACGAAAAAGAACAGCGCTGCCCCACCCGGCATAAACGCTTCGATGCGCATGCGCCACGGCAAAAAGCAGAACGCCGCAGTGGCAGCCAACACGCCGACGAGCCAGATGCGGCGGTTGAATTGCGGCCGGTAAAGGTAGACGGGAATTAAAGCAAACGCCAGGCTTAAGGGAAAACCCAGCAAAACTTCCATTGTGTCAGATGGGGATTCAGCAGATGCGCTTTTGCGGCGCACCTGCTGGAATCAGCGTAGCCTCACGGCTTACCGGCATCTTATACCGAAAACGGCATGAAGCCGGCGTTGCGGGCTTTCTTAATAGCTTTAGCTACAAGGCGCTGATGGCGCGCGCATGTACCCGTAAGACGGCGTGGCAGAATTTTTCCTTTATTGGAAACCAGCTTTACCAGCACGTCGACGCGCTTGTAATCCATGATCAGATCTTTGTTTTCACAAAACCGGCAGGTCTTCTTTTTGAAGCGCGGTCCGCGGTCGCCTCCCCTGCCTTTACGGTCATCGCGATCCATATCGCCCATGCGCGGCTCTCGTTCTTGACGTTCTTCCATTTATGTCTCCATTCAGTATTAAAACGGGATATCGTCGTCGCTCATCGCGCCGCTGTCAAAAGCGGCTGGACTGCGCGAAGTATCGGCCGAAGAGTCGCTTTCCCGCGAGCCACCTTCGCCTTGTTTGGCATCCAGAAACTGGAAACCCTCAACATTGATTTCAACCTTGCTCTGTTTTTTTCCGTCGGTACCTTCCCACGATGACCAGCGCAGATTGCCTTCGACGCAGATGCGGCGGCCTTTCTGCAGGTACTTGTGTATCGTCTCTGCTGATTTTCCCCACGCTACGCAGTCGAAAAAACCGACTTCGTCGCGGCTTTCGCCGGTTTGCCGGTTATAGACATTGCGGTTTGACGCAAGCGAAAAACGGCAGAAATAATTGCCATTGTTCGTCGATTTGAGCTCCGGATCGCGCGTCAGACGCCCGATCAGAATTACACGGTTGATATCGCTCGCCATTTTAGCGGCCCCCTGTTGTGGTTAACCGCCTGTTATTCAAGCGCGGTAATCATTGCCTTGAGGACGCCGGCGTTTACGCGCAAATCGCTATTGATTTGCGGAATCGCTGATCCTTCGGATTTAAAGCCGTAGTAGAAATAGTGACCACGGTCTTGTTTCTTTGCCAGATGATAGAGACGACGCGCGCCCCAGTCTTCTTTTTGCGCTATTTCAGCGCCGCGCTTTTGTAGCGCCGCTTCTGCTTCTTCTTTTGCGCGCGCTTTTTCGTCGGCATTTTTATCTGCCAGTACGAGCACGAGCTCATAATTTTTCTTTGCCATAAACCTCCTATGGTTGTTAAGGAGAGGTGTAAACGGTTTGCAAGGCAAACCCGTAACCCGCTCCAGAAGGCAAGGCTACATACTGCTTTTCAGACAGGGCGCAAAGCAAAAACAGGGTAACCCATGCGCGTCGCCCTTATCCAGATGAATTCGCAAAACGACTACCGGCATAACCTTGAGCAGGCGGGCATATTCCTTGCCGATGCCGCGCGGCAGGGGGCCACCTATGCGCTTTTACCGGAAAATTTCGCATTTTTTGGCAGCGAACAGGAGAAAAAATCCATCGGATCAACCATCGACGAGGCCGCGAGAAATTTTTTGCGCGAAAGTGCGGCAAAGCTGAAAATGACGATCACCGGCGGTGGTATGCCGGTATTGGCAAGCTCCGGCAAATATTACAATGCCGCGGTCACTTTTGCCGCCGATGGCAGCGAACTGCATCGCTACGACAAACTGCACCTCTTTGATGTCGCCCCGGGCGATAATGTCACCTATCAAGAATCGCGCGGCACAGAATACGGTGCCGGGGCACTGGCGCTGCTCGATCTACCGCCTTTTTCTTTTGGCATGACTATTTGTTACGATGTGCGTTTCCCCGTACTCTACAGGCGTTATGCAAGGCTCGGAGCCAATGTGTTGTGCGTACCGGCAGCCTTCACGAAGCTCACCGGTGCCGCGCACTGGCATACATTGCTGCGCGCACGGGCTATCGAAAATACCTGCTACGTCATTGCCGCGGCGCAAACTGGCAGCCATTTTTCCGGCCGTGAAACCTTCGGCCACAGCATTGTGTATGATCCATGGGGTGAAATAGTCGCCGAATTACCGGAACGTCCCGGCGTGCTGATCGCCGATTTATCGATAGAACGCGTGCGTGAAGTGCGTGCGCGCATGCCTTCGCTC
>JAEUSA010000349.1 GCA_016788945.1 Leptospiraceae bacterium | reverse complement strand
TTTTGATCTGCCTGCTGAACCTGCAGGTGAAGCAGGCGCGCCTGCCGAAACACCGGGTACCGGCGATATGGATTTTGGTTCCTTTGATCTGCCGCCGGCAACTTCCGATGCGCCCGGTGCCGACATGGCCGCCGATGATTTCGCGCTACCAGAAACTCCGCCAGATACCGCTCCCGTTGCGGACATGGGCGAGCCCGCCGATTTCGGCGCACCTGCGGCAGACGATTTGGCCTTTCCTGCCGGTGACCAGCCTGTCGAGCCCTCATTTGATCTACCCGACCAACCCCTCGCCGAACCTGCCGCTGCCGATCTCGGCGCCGACAGTATGGGTGGGGATTTCAACTTTGACGCACCGGCTACTGAACCTGCGGCTGATTTCGGCGCGTTAGGTGCAGAGGCACCTATTGGTGCGGAGGCACCCGGACTCGACGACTTTGCTCTGCCTGATGAAACGCCCGTCGCCGACACGCCAGCTGCAGAGCCCGATATGGGCGACTTCGCGTCTGCGCCCGCCGCGCAGGACGATTCGTTTAACTTTGAATCTTCCGCTCCTTCTCTTGATGATTTGTCTCCTGAGGTTGCACTAGGTGCCGGTGCTGCGGCGGGTGCGCTCACCGGCGCCTCCCTTTCCTCTGACTTGAGTTCGCTGGCCGCTGAAGAAGCGGGCAGCGTCGACCCGACGACACTGCGCCGCGTGCGCGAAACACTGCGTTCATTTCCTGCGCCGTTGCGGCGCCGCTTGAGCAAAGCTTTACTCGACGAAAATATGAAGCCGGCAGATTCTGCCGAGCTGATGCGTCTGCTTTCGGAAGGTGCGTCGGCGAATGAAATCGGTGCATGGCTCGATCACAAAAATGTCAGCGAAGTGCCAGAAGACGATGCCGGCGCTGAAAGTGGTCCGCGCATCATCATGGCGCGCCCCGAGTATACCGACGAAGGTCTCGCGCGCCAAGAACGCCTCATTAAGCTCACGCGCTTCGGCGCGATCGCCGCGTTTGTGCTGATTGCGGTGGTCGGCGGTGCATACTTCTCGCTGCTGAAGCCGATGTTTTACCGTCAGGCAGTCGCCAAAGGTCGTGATATGATCATGCAGCGCGGCAGCGCAGCTATTCCCGACGCCGAACGCCAGTTTGAAAAAGCGCTCAGCTATTATGACCGCGACACCTATGCCTACCTTCAGTATGCGGATGCATACCGTTACAAAGGACTCTATGCCGACGCTTTCGCAAAACTTTTTGCCGAAGTAAAAATACCCGGCAATGCCGCCGCCATGCGTGTTGGCGACAAAGAAATACGTTCAAGCGGTGAATTGTTCGGCAATTTGAAACGTGTCCCCGTCGTTGCTTATGGCGGTGAAAATGTGGTCAATGTGAACGGTACACCGTTGGCGATGGGTAAAAAAGGCGCCTACGTCATATCACATCTCGATAATAAGAAGGATGAAGCACAGGTGCTGCTCGCGCTCGGGTCGTTTCACGCCAACCCGTCGCGGCGGTTTGCGCGCGAGCCTTATAAGAATAACTATTTAGGTGCCGATTATTACCGCCGCGTGCTGATGGCAAATCCGGCGACACCCGCGTTTAAGAAAGAAGAGATGATGGACCGCGCGGTTATGGGTATCGGTGATATCTTTTACCACGAAAAAGATTATGACCGCGCCCTCGATTACTATAAGAAGATCGTCGATAAGGAACCCGACAACGTTACGGCGCATGCGGGAATTCTCAAAGCTCTCATTCGCCTGTTCCAGCTCAATAATGATCCGCGCATGGTGATACAACACCATACACTGGTCAAAAACCGCAAATTAGAAAACAAACTGCCGATGTACATTAAGGCACGCCTTGCCTCGTTCTATATCGATCTGCCCGCTGAGAATGAATTGCGTGTGAAGTACAATATTTCGCCCGCCAACATGCTGACCGGCCAGCAGCTGAAGACACGTGCCGACGACCTGTTGACATCGATATTCAATTCGAGCGAAACCGATAATTTCGGCGTCAAACACGAGGGCAGCAGGTTTGCTGAGGGCTATTACCAGCGCGCGCGGTCATTTGCGAAAGATAAGAACCAGGTGCGCATGGCACTCAAACAATACGAGTATGCCTATCATTATGACCCGCGCCATTTTATGGCGCTCAATGATCGCGCAGAGATTCTCACCATGCTCAATGATTTCGCCGGAGCGCAAGAGCTGCTCAAAATGGCTAAACAGCTGAGCACTCCCGAACGCCTCGCCGAGTTGGGTGAAAACGAGCAAGACGAAACTCTCTCGGAAGCACCCGTCGGCCTCATTTCTTTTAATATGGGTAAGGCGATGTACCTCGATGCGATACGCGACCTTTCAAATTCCGAAAGCTGGTTTCGTCTGAAAGAGGTGCAAAAATACCGTTCGCACAGCGATGCGGGTACGAATGCGCTGCTCGCGCATCTCGACCGCATTGAACTCGAATTTAACGATGCGCGTTCACTCGGTATAGCAGGCACAAAAGCCGAAAGCGAACTCATGTATTTTTCCGGCTGGTCGAAGTTTGTCCGCAACGATCATCGCGGTGCGCTCTCTGATTGGGAAAAGATTGAGCCGGAAAAAACCGCGTCGCTGCCGAGTCTCAG
>JAEUSA010000131.1 GCA_016788945.1 Leptospiraceae bacterium | reverse complement strand
TCGTAATCGCGCGTGTCGATTGCGATGCCTGCCCGGGCAACGTTGTTGAATCCGCCGTTGTAGCCGTTGATGAGACCGGCTTGGTTATACAGGGTCAGCAGCGTTGGATTATTAATGCCTTTATCAGCGGTCACCACACCGCTCGCGAGCGTTGTTTTATCTGCCTGTACCTCGCGGTTCATCAGGTCGTTGATGTTGTACTTGCTGACCTGCATACCGATCTGTGGGCGAACGATGCCGCCGAACAGGTCGCGCTCCAGAAATGCGACAAGGGCCGGGCGCTCATACGAATACCTGTTAAACGCGGAGTTGGTGAGGTTATTACTGTCAACTTTGCGCAATTCAGTATTAAAGTCTGCATACTTGTCATAGGTTCGGGTGCTTCCGGGTAAATCACCGCCTAAAGCGTTCATGCTGCGGCTGTTGTTACCGTAAAAATGTGCCCAGGTGTTTTTCTCAAATACGAATGCAGTGCGCAGGCGAAACAGCGAGTTACCGATATAAGGTGAATCGAGGTTAATTTCGTGATATTGATAACCGTTCGTGGTCTGAAAGAACTGTGCATACAATTGCGAGCGGTACGGGGTGCGGCGGAACAGCGGATTATCTTTTTCACCGTTATAGAAGTAGAAAACGCGTGCACCATAGCCGACACCGGTGTTCGGGTCAGAATTGATCAGGGGCAGACCGGTAAAAAACCCGCCTTCTTTTTTCTTTTCGAAGTCTTTGTCGTTGAGCATGCGCTTGCGCTTAATCGCCTCAAGCAGCTCTTCAGATACGCCGTATTTCTTAGCGGCTTCTTTTTCAGCCTGTTCAGCTGAAGCCGGTGCGGCTACTGCAGGTACGGCCGGGGCGGGCGCAGCAGCGGGTGCGGCCTTCGCGGGGGCTTTTTTCCCTTTGCGTTGCGCAAAGGCCTGTCCGGTGACGATCGCCAAAGTCAGAAAAAAAAGGATGGTATTTTTTATCATGCTATCTCCTATAATACACGAGGTATTTTGGGGGCGGCGGACAGGACGTCCTATCTTGCCGCCTCCGTAAAACCCGCTCTTTTTTTTTATGCGGGTCGTCCACGGGACAGCTGACGACGCAATCGTCAATAGAAAAAAGAGGCTATATCATTTTGCGAAACAGGCGAAACGTCTTATAGCGCACACAGCCGATCTTTTCAAGCACGGTGGACATAGCGGTATTGGTTTCGACGATCAGTGAACAATCGGCTCCTGTCATGCCCATCGCCACGCCATTTTCGATGGTTTTGTGAACCATCGCGATTTCATAACCTTTGTTACGGTGCTCTTTAAGAACACCCATAATCGTGGTGCGCACCTTTTTGATCTTGCGCATCTCAAGCAGCAGTTTGATGATGCCGAATGGGAACAAGCTGCCGTTGGCCTTTTTAACCGCCTGATTGGCATCGATGAGGCTGATCGCAAATGCAATCGGTTTGCCGTCGATCTCGGTGATAAACGCGAGTTTTTCGTTGATTATCATCTTGAGTTCTTTAATGAGATGGTGCCACTGCTCGTCGGTGAAAGGCACATTGCCCCAGTTCTCAGCCCAGGCTTCATTGAAGATGTGCTTCACCGCTTCTGCTTCGGCATCAAAATTCTTGCGGTTCACCTCGCGTATCACAACACCCTTCTGGCGCAAGACGCGCTTGTTGATGAGCCGCATAAATTCGGGAATCGTCGTGTCTTTCCAGTACGCATACCAATCCACTTCTTTTTTAAAACCTGCATTTTCGATCAGCTTCAGGTAATAGGGCGGATTATAAGTGCACAGAAGAATCGGGTCGAGGTCGAATGCATCGATCAGTAACCCGATTTCGTCGTAGATGGCGAAATTTTCCGGACCGAGCACAGAAGTACAACCGCGCTCTGTGAGCCATTTTTCCCCGGCAGCGAAAATGGCATTCACTGCCTCTTGATCGTCGAGAGCTTCAAAGAAACCAAAAAAACCCTGATTTTCCTGATAGTGTTTGTTATGCGCAAAATTGCGGTGTACCGAAAGACGGGCGACGATCTGGTCGTCGCGGTAGGCCAGCAGAAGCTGCTTTTCGCCGATCTGATTGAAGGGCCCATTCATGATGAATTTGACAACTTCTGAGTAGATCGGGGGCACAAAATGCGGGTAGGATGTATATACCTGCTTCATGAAATTGACGAACTTCTTTACGTCCCGTTTGGAATTCGAAAGCGCTTCAACGCGGATTGCCATGGCGCAGTAGGATTTTGCGCGACGCCGCGGAAACGAAAAAGCTGCATGCTTTTTCGCAGAAATCCGATAATAAAATGTGAAACTGCGCTTATTATCTGCAATATTATTAGCCGCCGGTGCGCTGGCGGCACAGCCGGGCAGGGTGCCCGCGACGGCAACACCCGCACGACCCGCGCCCGTGAGTGCGCCCAAACCGGCTACCGGTACCATCGGCACCGGGGTAAAGCCACCAACGGGTCAACCGACCAGTTCGACCGGCACGGCAGGCACAACTACGGGCGCGACAGCAACCACGGGTGCCAATGGACAGAACAACAATGCATCCGCCAAGATAGAAGGTTTCGATGGTATTGCCTGGGGCATGACCTACAAAGAAATGAAAGATCGCTTTCGAGTCATGGCGTCTAACGCCAATGCCGCTGACAATGTCGAAATTGTCGCCGACACACCCGATCGCGAAATTCTGATTCGCCGCCGCGAGATCTATTACCGTTATGTATTCTACAAAAAGCCCGCCGCGAAATCGGTGGAGTCGATGCCCAAACCTGAGACCGGTAAGCCGGCCGAGAAACCGGCAGAAAACGACCCCACAGCCGGAACGGCAAAATTCTTTTTTGTCGAAAGCGTCTTTCCGCTTCTGAAATCCGAAGAATTGTACACGACGCTGACTGCCAAATATGGCCAGCGCACCGGGTCGAGCGTGGGCGAAACCATGCGCGGCGCTTATACTTGGGAAAAAGAAGAAGGTTTTCTGGTGCAGTGGGTCGAGCCCTATGCAAAACAGGGCTACACGCGTTCGCTCTATTATTTGTCGCGCAAAATTCGCGACGAAATCAAGAGCGATCTGCAGGCATGGCAATTCGTGCGCGAAATCAAGGCACTTGATTCCCTGCTAAAATAGCTGATTGATGTTGCCGCGCAACAGCAACCGGCAAAAAAGCATCGCAGTCATCGTTAATCCTTCTTCGGCCGGCGGCAAGACTCTTCTGCGCTGGCCTGAATTCGAGCAATCGCTGATAACCGCGGGCTTCAGTGTAACGAAGCATTTTTCGACGAGCGAGAGTGATTTTCGTGAAACGGTCAAATATTTCTCCCGCAAGTTCAAAATGATCGGCGTATGCGGCGGTGATTCGTCTCTCACGATTGCAGCCGAAGAGCTGCAGGAGAAAAAATTCCGTGGCGAACTGGTGTTTTTTCCTGCCGGCTCGGTGAACGACTTGGTGCTGGCAATCGGCGCTCACTCGCTGAAACCGCGGTCGATTTTTCTCGGTAATTTAGAAGGTCCGGCGGATCAAAAGTTGTTCATCGGACAGGCGAACTGGGGGCTCGGCGTTGTCGTCAATCGCTGGGTCGGCAAAATTCTCGCGGCCTTGCCATTTTTGCGACCGGTCACCGGACTTATCGGATTCGTGTGTATCGTTGTGGCGCACGTGCTGCATCGCGAGCTGGTCGAAGCCGAGATTATTGCCGGCAAAAGCCGCAGTAAGGACGACTATTCCATTATCATCGTGAGCCAGATCAGTCACTGGGCTTCCGGTTTGAACTTTTGCCCCGGCGCATCGTACGCCAGCCCTGTCTTTCAGGTCGTGACCGTGAAAAGGTGTGGGCTACTGCGGCTCATGCGCATCATTCTTGCGGCCAAAAACGGCGGCCACCTCGCCTTTGACGAAGTTTCGCAAAGTGAAGCCGCAACGGTAACATTGCACCTTGCCTGGCCGCAAGCGGTACAGGTAGATGGTGATATACTGCGAGCTGCCGGCGCCGAGGTGCTGGCCACAGATTATTCTCTCGGCAAACTCAAGACAGGTTTTACGCTTTCGTTGCCCGCCGCGCCACTTTCGGCTCACCCTTGACCAGCGTGCCGTCAAGCAGGTGAATACTGCGCTTAGCGAGGCGTGCAAAGTCTGCGTCGTGCGTCACATAAATGATGGTGCACTTTTCTTCGGCGTTGATTTTTCGAAAGATGTCCATGACAATTCGGGCATTCGTCGAATCGAGCGAACCGGTCGGTTCGTCGGCAAACAGGTACTTCGGCTGCATGATGAGCGCCCGCGCGAGAGCGACACGTTGTGCCTGACCACCCGAAAGTTGCCCTGGAAGATTCTGCATTTTATCTTTGAGGTCGAACTTTTCCAGCAGGTATTCGGCATAAGGTTTTTTTTCTGCGAGGTTACCGGCCTTGCGCGCAGGCATCAGCACGTTTTCGAGCGCGGTGAATTCGGGCAGCAGATAATGGAACTGAAAGACAAAACCCATGTAACGGTTGCGGAATTCGTGCAGTTCGCGGCTGGTCAGTGAAACGACATCGCGATCTTCTATCAGCACACGGCCCGAAGTCGGTGAATCGAGTGAACTGACGATGTAGAGCAGTGTGCTTTTACCCGAGCCTGATTTGCCCGTCAGTGATACGAATTCGCCGTCGCCGATCGTAAAATCAACATGGCGGATCACTTCTGTGGGGGGATCGCCGAAGCTTTTGGAAACATTCTCGACGACGATGCTCATGCGTTGCTCAGCTTTCGGCGATCATGAGGCGGTGCAACCATTTTCCGCGAATGAAGCGAAAAAAGAACAGGATGCCGAGGACGAAAATAAGTACGGTGAGGCACACCCAGGCACCGACCGGTGTCAGATTCCAACGATCTTTCAGCAAATAGACGGCCGTTGCCGTGGCCCACATCAGGGTATTGGAAACCAGCATCGTCCAGACGGTATCACCCGCGCCCTTGAGAATGCCGCCGAGCACACTGTAAGTTGCGTCGAAGAAAAAATACAGGCATGAAATTTTGAGCATGACGGTCGCCGCGTCCATGACACCCTTGTAGTCGCCGATTTTCTGAGACGGGGAGAAGAGCGTTACGAGCGTCGTTGTCGCCGTAAAGTAAAGCAACGTAATGCAACCGGCGTAAATCCACCCGGCTTTGAGGCCTGACCAGGCCGAGCGTTTGGCCAAAAGTTTGCGCTTGGCACCGAGGTATTTGCCGACGAGGCTTGAGGTGCCCTGACTGATGCCTAAAAGCGGCAAAAATGAGACCATATCCCAGTTGAGTACAATCGTCGTCGCGGCGGCGATGTCTGCACTGTAAGAATACATTACCATGGTGAAAAAAGTGAATCCACCGACATTGACGAATGTTTCAAGACCTGCGGGCATGCCGAAGCGGATGAGCTGGTAGAGTATCACGCGGTCGAATGCAGGCCAACGGCGCGTGGCAAATTCTTGCTGCAGGTCGCGCGCGACAAATCGAATACCGAGAATGATAATCGGCAGAATTCCGGCGATGACGGTGGCATACGCCGCGCCGCGTATCTCGAGCCGGGGAAAGCCCCACGCGCCGAAGGTGAGCGCGTAGGCGAGCGGCAAATTGAGCAGCACCGCGCTGAACGATGCCGCGGTAACCATGAGCGATTCACCGATGCCGACGAAAAAATTGGCGAACACCTGCCGCAGCGCAGAAGTAAAGACGGTCAGGCTGAGAATCTGGAAATAGACGATTTCATTGCTGAGCAGAACACCGCCGTGGTTAAAGGTGGCAAATAGTGCCGGGGCAGCCACCTGTGCCAATAGATACATGGCGGGTGCGAAGACTGCCGTGAACAGCAGGCCCTGATGCACAACGGTGACGGCTTCACGGCTTTTGCCTGCACCCCTGTACTGCGCCACGAGGGGATTAATTTGCGCGAGAGTCCCCGTCACGAGCGTTGTGATCATAAACGTGAGAATGCCGCCGGAAAGAGTTGCGGCAAGCGGCTCTTTGCCGATTTGCGAAAGAAAATAGCGGTCGCAGAATATCATCAGCACATCGATTGCCTGCGAAACGACAATCGGCAGCGCAATCGGCATCAGTTCACGAAGTGATCCGGAGCGCACGGATGCGCGAGGTTCGCGTCGCACCGGATGTGCGTCTTTGCGGGAACCGGAGCGCACGGAAGCGCGAGGTTCGCGTCGCACCGGATGTGCGTCTTTGCGCGAACCGGCGCGACTCATGCGAAGGCGTCGGTGTCTGTCAACCGATAGCCATTCATAAAATCAGCCGCGGCCATGGCCTTTTTGCCCTCAGGCGTGACCGTCGCAATCGCGAGTGCTTTGCCATCGCCGCAAACCACAAAAAGCCCACTCTTGCCCGACCGGATGATGCTGCCGGGTGGTTTCGCGATTGTTTCGGGAACGGTAGACAAATCGAATGAAAGTTTCACTTTTTTACCGCGAAACGCTGCAAACACTCCGGGGCGCGGTGTGAACGCGCGGTAGCGATTGCGGATTGCGGTTGCGGAGAGAGCGAAATCGAGTTTGCCGTCATCAGCAGAAATTTTGCCGCAGTGCGTTGCCGCCTGTTCGTTCTGCGGCTGAATGTTGGCTGTACCTTCGACATAGCGCGCGAGCATCGCAGCGCCGTTGGCGATCAGGTTCGCCGTCATTTTGCCGTAGAGCGTGCCGGTGGTTTCTTGATCGTCGATTGCCACCTTGCTCTGCTCAATGATGTCACCCGCGTCGAGCTTTTCGACGATGCGCTGCAATGTCCACCCGGTCTCACTGAAACCAGAGAGCAGTGCGTGCTCGATCGGCGATGCGCCGCGCAGCAGGGGCAAAAGGCTACCATGAAAGTTGACGGATTTCAAACGCGGGGCGTCAATAACCGCCGTCGGCAGAATTTTTCCGTACGCCAGCACGACAAAAAGATCAAAGCCGGTTTGGTTAAGTTCGCGCAGTAATTGATCCGCCTCTTTTTTCACCGACTTGGGTGTGAATACCGGTATACCGAGCTCTTCGGCGCGGTTATGCACCGCCGAGCGCACTGCAGATTTACCCTGTCGCTGTACGGTTTTTTCCGTCTGTGTGACACACGCGGTGACGGTGAAGCGGTCGGCGTGTGCGCTCACAAGGTGCGAAAGAAACTCAGCGGCGATGCCGGGGGAGCCCCAGAAAACGATACGAGTTTGCTGCATCAGTTTTTGGCCAGCAGTGCGGCAAAGCCCTTTGCCCATTGGCCATCGTCATTCAGGCAGGGCAGATAAGTAAACTTTTCGCCGCCATTGGCGAGAAAGATTTCCCGTAGTTGCATGTTAACTTCTTCGAGAGTTTCGAGATTATCGGCCACAAAGGCCGGCGCAATCACGGCGAGTTTCCGGATGCCTTTTTTGGCGAGGTCGGCGATAAACTCCGAGGTCATCGGTTTGAGCCATTCGGCGCGGCCCAAGCGTGACTGAAAGGAAAGCCCAAAACTGCCCGGTTTGAGCGCGGCGAGTTTGGCAACTGTATTGGTCGTTTCGAATACCTGATGGCGGTAGCAGGTTTTGTGTGCCGTTTCGGCCTGCAGAGAAGCTGATGTACAACAGTTTTCGGCTTTCAGGCAGTGCGCTCCGGTGGGGTCTGCTTTGGTGATATGCCGCACCGGTAAGCCGTGGTAACTGAACAAAACATAATCATGCTTTGCCACGACCTGTTTTACCTGCTTGGCCAGCGCCTGCTGGTGTACTTTGCTGTCAAAAAATGCCGGCAGAAATCTGAGATTTAGAGAGAGATCGGCTGCGTGCCGTTTTGCCTCTTCGATCGCCGTGACGGTTGACGAAAGCGCATGGTGCGGGTAGAGCGGGGCAACGAGAATATTGCGGTGCCCGGCATTGTGCATCACCGTCAGTACATGCCTGATCGATGGTTCACCGTAGCGCATGGCCCAGTAAATTTTCTGTTTCGAAAATTTCTGCACCTTTTCGGCGAAACGTTTGGTATTGATCAGTAGCGGTGAACCTTCGTGCGGAATCCAGATTTTCGCGTATGCTTCAGCCGATCGTTTTGGTCTGAAGGGCAAAATGAACAGGTGCACAATCATCCAGCGCACGAAAAAAGGCGCATCGATGACATAACCATCCATCAGGAACTCGCGCAGATAGCGACGCACGTCACTGACCGACGGTGAGGCCGGCGAACCGAGGTTGATCAAAAGAACCGCTTTGCGGTTCTTTTGATCAGGCATTTTTCCGTGCAAAATCCTGCATGAACTTCACGAGTTCGTTAATCGAGTTCTGATCAACGGCATTATAGATCGAGGCGCGTAGACCGCCGACGGAGCGGTGGCCCTTGAGTCCGGAAAACCCTGCCTTCTCAGCTTCGGTGACAAATTGTTTTTCAAGCGCTTCGTTTGCTTCGTTGCCTTTGTAGATTCGGTAGTTCACGTTCATGCGCGAGCGGTCTGCTTTGTTAACCGGGCAACGGTAGAATCCGCCGGAGTTGTCGATCGCTTCATAGAGTGTATTTGCCTTTGCGATATTGCGCGCTTCTGTCGCTTTGAGGCCGCCGGTCTCCTGAATGTGCTCCATGGTGAGCGCCAGCATGTAGATACCGAACGTCGGCGGAGTATTGTAGAGCGAGTTTTCTGCTATATACGTGCGGTATTGCAGCATCGACGGTAGTTTTTTGTCGGCGCGCTCGGCGAGATCTTTGCGCATGATTACCAGAGTGACGCCCGAAGGGCCAAGGTTTTTTTGCGCCCCCGCAAAAATTAATCCGTATTTGCTCACATCAATTTCACGCGAAGCAATATTCGAAGACATATCGCTCACCAGCGGTATGCCGTTCGTCTCGGGCAACCAGCTATATTCGGTACCGAAGATCGTGTTATTCGAGCACATGTGTACATAAGCCGCATCAGGAGTGAGTTTGAGCTCTTCGGGTTTAGGCAGGCGCATGAAATTTTCGCTTTCGGTTGAGGCCGCAATGTTGACCTCGCATACTTTCTTCGCTTCTTTTTCAGCTTTCTGTGTCCAGGCGCCGGTCTGAATGATATCAACTTTTTTGCCGGGTTGTGCAAGGTTCATCGGAACCATTGAGAACTGCATGCTGGCGCCGCCCTGAATAAAAAGTATCGCATAATCATCGGGTACGCCCAGCGTGT
>JAEUSA010000253.1 GCA_016788945.1 Leptospiraceae bacterium | reverse complement strand
TGGCCTAATTGTTAACGATACTCCGGTGCGTTTGGCGAAGACCAAACGCACCGGAGTGTCGAAAAAATCCAAATGAGAATTGCTTTTACCATAGCTGCCCGCAATCTGCTGCGCCACAAAGGCAAAAGTTTTGTTATTGGCGCGATTCTTTTTCTCGGTGCACTGATCATGACTCTTGGCAATGCCGTAACGAGCGGCATGAACCGGGGCTTAAGTGAAAACATCGTCGAACGCTTCACCGGCCATGTCGTTATCATCTCCGAAGCACAGGAAAATCCTAATATTCTTTTTACGCCGATGGGCAAAGATATTGCACTGATTCGTAATTTCGATAAAGTGAAGTCCGTTCTCTCGACGCAAGATTACATCGCCAGCTATCTGCCGGCGGCGCGCGGCTTCAGTTTTGTTCTCACCGAAGAGGGCGATATCGATTTTGCTATGCTGTTAGGCGTCGATTTTCCCGCATACAACACCATGTTCAGGGAAAATGTGAAGCTGGTTGAAGGTCGTCTGCTTGCTGAGGGTGAGCGCGGCACGCTGGTGAGCCAGGGCCGGCGGACCAGATTCTTCAACGACCAGAATATCTGGCTCAAGCCCGCCGGTTTTCCGCTCGATGAAAAGAATTTTTCTGATGAGGCGAAAAAGTACCGCGACAAAATGATCGTCAAAGATTCGCTCGTGTTGATGGGCGCATCGGGTGATTCTACGGCGTTCGACGTGCGCTCAGATATTCGCGGTATTGTCCGCTACGAGTTCCTCGACGATTACTGGAAGTTTTTCAACATCATGGATATCGAGACATTCCGCGAATGTTTTCAATGGGTGACTTCGACCGATGCGGCAACCGATCTCAAAGCCGACACCAAGGCGCTGATTGCGAAGACCGAGAATCTCGATGCACTCTTTAATGAGGCTACCGTCGTTCAGGCAAAATCGGGCAAAGCTGAACTGACGAAAACGCTCAAAAAACTCAAGGAGAAATCCACCGCACCGAAACCCGCGACCGATGCCGGGGCATACAACGTCGTGTTCGTGAAGCTCAAAACCGGGCAGGGCATCGACACCGCCGTTTCTAAGCTCAACGCAGGCTTCAAGGCTGCCGGTGCGCCGGCGCAGGCCGTCACCTGGCAAAAAGCCATCGGTCAATTGGGTGATATGGCGGGCATCATTCGCGGCGCGCTGACCGGGTTTGTCTTGTTTATCTTCTTTGTCGCCATTATCATTATCATGAATACGCTTTCGATGGCGGCGCTGGAGCGCACTGCGGAGCTCGGTATGATGCGCGCGGTCGGGGCACAGAAACGTTTTGTGACCGTGATGTTTTTTATCGAGACGGCCTGCCTCGCACTGATCTTCGGCGGGTTGGGCATTCTTGTCGGCGCGGGAGCCGTGCCGGTTTTGAAGGCGATGAAAATTACCGCAGAAAATAACATTCTGCAACTGCTGTTCGGCGGCAAGACCTTCACGCCATACCTTGGCGTTTCCGACGTGATGGTGGGCGTCATTGAGCTGGCTCTCGTGACGGTCATCGCATCGATTTATCCGATCATAGTTTCGCGGCGTATCACGCCGCTCGATGCCATTTCGAGGGATTAAATGCAGCGCCTTAAACTTCTCACTTCGCTCGCCTTCCGCAACCTGATTCGCCAGCGACGCCGCAATTTGCTGTTAGGCGTGGCAATCGCCTTTGGCACCATGATTCTGATCGTCGCCAACTCATTTTCCCGCGGTATTACTGATACGCTGCTCAATAAGGTTGTCGTACAGATGACAGGCCACCTCGAGCTCGCGGTGCTCGAACGTGCGCGTGCGCAACCGCCGCTGATTCGTGATCGCGCGTTCTACACGAACCTGCTGCAACAGAACCTGCCGGGTATACGCGAGATATCAGAGAACGTCGCGGTGTTTTCGCGGGCGATCGGTGTAGGCAAGGGTGAAAACGTGATTGTGGTGCCGCTTGACTTAGGCGCATCTGCCGACCCTGCGCAGTCCTCTGACGCGGAATACCTGCTGAGTCGCGTCAGCGAGGGCAATATTCAGGATTTCCTCTCGAACCAATATGAAAATCCGGTTGCGGTTTTTGCCGACAAGGCGAAGGCGCTCAACGTCAAACTTTTCGACACTCTCAAAATGCGCCTCAAAACCATCAGCGGGCAAGAGCAGAGCGCGCGTTTTACCGTCGTGATGTTGCTCAAGTCAGAGAGTATGTTTGAATCGGGCGCGATGTTTTTACCGCTCAAAAATCTTAAGGTACTGCGCGGCATGCGGGACAATGAAACGGGTTCGCTGCAGGTGACCTTCAAGCAGTTCGATTCCCCTGAATCGGTGAAGCGCATGGCCGACAAAATACACGCTATGCTGAAGCCCGGTGTTGCGGCGATTCGCGGTGAACTGGTAAACGGTAAAAAAACAGCGCCCGTACTGACGGCCGGCCTTGTGCAGGAATTTGAGAAATCCCCGCTGGTGCAAAAATCGCTCGTGCTCAACGAGGGCAAACTCTTCCGCGACCGCGACAATGATCTGATTCTGCTTTCGGCTGAAACCGCCGCAGCATTGGGCGCGGCCGAAGGTGACAAAGTGTCGCTGCGTTTTCGTTCGATTCACGCAACAGAAAGCGTTGAACAATTATATACAGTGACGGGCATCTATGCACCGGCGGCGGATTTACCCCGCGCCGATGCGTTACTCTCAGAATCAGGTTTTTACCGTGCGTATCTGAGCGATCTGCCGCAAGACAGGGTATTTCCCGATGCCGACAAGCTCACGGCCGAATGGAAAGCTTTGCTCGCCCCCGAATTTCGCCTGTTGCCGCGCACCGCGACGGGTGATGACCTGATGAAAAAAAATCAGGAACTGCGCAAGACCAACTTTTATGGCCCAGCGATCGACGTGCGTACTATGTACGAAAGCGCAAGCCAGGTACTCGACCTCGAATCTGCGTTGAACAACATCACGGTCATTGCCGTGCTGATCATGTTCTTTATTATTCTGATCGGCGTTATTAATACGCTGCGCATGACAATACGTGAGCGCACGCGCGAAATCGGTACCATGCGCGCGATTGGGGTGCGCCGCGCCGATGTACGCAACATATTCCTCATCGAAACTTTTCAACTGGCACTGTTTTCAGCAATCGCCGGTCTTGTGCTGGCATTCATCGTGATGGGGGGCTTATCTGCCTTCAAGATCGAAACGCAGAGCGTTCTCGGTATTTTTCTCAGTAAAAAGAAGCTCTATTTTCTGCCGTATGTCAGCGATATTATCCGGAGCATCGTCATGATTCTGGCGGTGTCAACGCTGACGGCGTACTTTCCGTCGCGGCGTGCGGCCAAGCTCGATGCAGCCGAAGCTCTGAGGCATTATGAATAACCCTCTCCCTCACCCCCGCCCCCTCTCCCGGAGGGAGAGGGGAGTTGTTTTTCAGGAGCAGATATGAAATGGATCATTGCAATCTCATGTAGCTTGGTACCGCTTCACGCCATTAGCGTGAACACGATACTCCAAGAAATAGACAAGCGCATGTCGCAGATCAGCGACTTTTCCGCGAAAGTTGCGCTGACGCAGCAGAAAGTCGGCCAGGGTACGAAGAATTTTGAAACGCTGTTCTTTCGCCGCGACCAGGGTGACGAATTTCTGATGGTGACCACCGCACCGCAGTCAGAGAAAGGCAACGGCTACCTGCGCACCGGCAACAACTTCTGGATGTACCGGCAGAATACGCGCACCTTTCAGCATATCAACCGCGACGAAAGCATCAACGGCACCGACACCAAAGCCGGTGATTTTGAACGCAAAAAGACGACTGAACTCTATAAACCGTATGTCGATGCCAATGGCAAAGAAGACATCGTCGAAGAAATGCTCGGCAATAAAAAAGTCTGGAAGTTTACCGTTGTCGCGAAAGTGCGCGACGTCACCTATCCGAAGCAGATTTACTGGGTTGAAAAAGATACCTTTTTACAGCTCAAGGTGCAATCCTATTCTTTGTCGGGCACTCTCATGCAGACGGCATATTTTATCAAATACACACAGATCGAAGGCAAATACATTCTGCTAAAGGGGATGTTCGTCGACGAATTTGAAAAGGGCAACAAAACAGTACTCGAAATATCCGGCGTGTCGCTCAAGAAACTTGATCCGAAAATATTTACCAAGGCATATCTTGAGAATCTGAGTAAATAAGTGCGGCGGATTTTCCTTTTTTATGCAATTTTCTCCGCCGGCGCCTTTGCGCAAACGGAGAAAATAGACGAAAACCAAATGTTTTCGGAGGGTGAGACCGTTACCCCGGTCGAAAAGGTCGCCGATAACAAGGTCGAAGAAAGCACCGAAAAAGAATCGATCAATATCTCGGGCTCGATCAACAGCCGTAATTCATACACCATGAACCGCGACTGGCTTTCGGGAAACGACGCTTCCACGGCGCAGAATACGCTGAACAACCAGTTGCAGAACAACCTGCTCGTCGAAGCCCGCGCGCGCCGCAGTACAAAAGCCGTCGTCAATCTCGTGAACAATGTCTATGCACAGGGGAAGTCCGAACAACACACGATTACCGATGCGACGACGGGTGCGGTGACGCGCTACAATGAGACGGTGTATGCCGACTATCGGTTCACCGAAGCTTTTGTCGATGCGAATATTGCGCGCACCGTGTACTTTCGGGCCGGCAAACAGGTACTCGTCTGGGGTCGCGGTTTTTTCTGGAATCCATCTGACGTAATCAATACCGAACTCAGAAGCGCGACCGATGCATTCCAGTTTCGCGAGGGTACATATGGTCTGCGCACGCACATACCGTTCGGCAGTAACCTGAATTTCTATTCGTTTACCGGCGTCGGTAAAAGCACGCGCGCCGAAGATGTGCTGCAGGCGTTCAAAGCCGAAGTCGCCGTCAGTCGTGCAGAAATTGCCGCAGGCGTGATTGTCGCGCAGAAAAAAGTGCCGACCTACCTCGTCGAAGCGAGTACGCGTTTTCTGACTCTCGACTGGCGCGCCGAAGCGACGTACGCCTATGGTGACAATGCGCAGCGCATCGACGTGAATACGTTCAATATACTGAATCCGCGCACATTTCAATTGCGCGATCAGCATGTGTTTAAGGGTGTAATCAGTTTTGGCCGTAGTTTCGAAGTTTTTAATGTCGCCGATCGCCTCGGGGTGAACGTCGAATACTTTTACAACGGCGCCGGTTACAGCGATAGCGTCTTTGCGCAAAACGCAGCAGTGCGCGGATATTTCGTACAGAACGGTCTCTACAGACCAAACTTTTATGGCCAGCACTACCTCGGGCTATTTATCACCTTTGCGCGGTTTATCGTGACCGATATGACTCTCGGCCTCAATGGATTTGGTAACCTGAGCGATAAGACAGCGGTCATTTCCCAATTATTCACCTATAACCCGCTCTTCAACTTTACACTGACCTGGCAGAATAACTTTTTCACCGGTGCCTCCAACGGGGAGTACACAGTGAGCGGGCTCGGCTGGTACAGCGAAGTATCGGCGCGGGTTATTTTTTAGCCGTTTGTGAGCGCCGGTATTGCAGCGGCGACATACCGGTATTCTTCAGGAACACGGAATTAAAGCTGGATTTTGTGCCGAAGCCCGAGGCAAAGGCGATCTCGATGACACTTTTTTCCTGATCTTCACAGAGCAGGCGCTTTGCCTCGGCGACGCGGTATTCGTTTACCAGGCTCGAAAAATTTCTCCCGTAGCGCACGTTGATGAACTCTGAAAGCTGGTGCGGCGATACCTGCAATAGCTGCGCGAGACTTTTTACCGATAAGCGGTCGTCGAGCCAGACCTTCTCTTCGTCGATTAGCAAACGCATTTTTTCGGCGAGTGCGGTGGTGTCGATACCTTTCAGCTGCGAATTGCGGTATTTTTCCTGACGCGCCTCTTCTTGTAGCGGCAGAAAAAACTCGGGATAACGGATCG
>JAEUSA010000230.1 GCA_016788945.1 Leptospiraceae bacterium | reverse complement strand
GCCCCCGCGTTTAGTTCGCTGCGTGGTTCTGTGCATCTCGGCTTGAACATGCCTGTAAGTAACTCATTCAGTTACGAGTTCGGCATTCTTGGCGGATTGAGCACCGGGACTGGAAAAGCTTCCTATTCATATAATTTTTCTGGCGCTGGCGGAAGCAGCTCGGGCGGACCCAGCGGTTTGGGTTTGCACGCGGCTCTGCGTCTTGCCTTGCAATTTATTCCGACTGCCGCCGTGGTCATTTCCGCCGAGTACAGAATCTTTGGTGAGTTCTTCGGTAGTTATGCCTGGATACCGGGGCTGATGAGTAGCGGCTCTTACCTCAGCAATAGCGGCCATTTGTTTCTGCTTTCTGTGGGGTATCGTTTTGGTTTTGAACCCCGACCAGAAAAGGATGTTAAGTCCCCCTGATGATCTTCACCATGCGAATACTTGACTGGCTGAGTGCCGGCCGGCAAATCAGGCGTATGAAAAATCTACCGCTGATAATTTTTGTCGTTTTGGCCGGGCAGGGCTGTCTCTCGCACAATCTGTTCGATGCGGCGGGTTCAGGGCGGGTCAGCGAAATCAAGGCGAAGCTTGCGGCCGGCGAAAGTGTCAATGCGCGCGATCATAAAGGCAGAACACCGTTGATGGTGGCGGCATCGCGCCAGTATCCCGAATCAGTCGCTGTGCTGTTAGCTTCGAATGCGGATATTAACGCACAGGACGAAAGGGGAGAAACCGCGCTTATGAAGGCGGCACGTCAGTGTGATACATCCTCCTTTGCAAAAGATACCGACGACGGCATGAAGGTTATGAATATGCTCATCGACGCGAAGGCAGACCTCAACATGAAAGACAAAGGCGGCGATACAGCACTAATGAAAGCCGCCGATCGCGACCGAAAGCCCTGTGCCTTGCTATTACTCCGTGCCGGGGCTGATATCAATCTGCGCAATAATGCTGGTGAAACGGCATTGCACATTGCTGAGGCCCGCCATGCATCGGATGTCGCTCATCTGCTGCGCACCATGACAAAGCGCGAACTGAAACGACTGCGCGAAGAGCGCCTCGAACAAGAAAGACTGGAGGCAGAGCGCAGGGAACAAGAAAAGAAAGAGGCGGAAGCGCAGGGGGTCAAACCTGAAGAAGCAAAAGCTGAAGAGGCCAAAGCCGCACCGCCAAAGCCAGCCGACGCAAAGACTTCCGAAGCTAAATAGATCGCAGAAAGATAAGCGCTTGACTATATGACCAATCGTTCATATGTGGTGCCGTGCAGGCGAAAACCACACGAGAAAAGATAATCGACGACTGCCTTGCGCTGATCTGGCGCAACGGCGTCAATGGTACCAGCATGTCAGATATTGCCGACAAGGCAGCGATTCTCAAGGGTTCGTTCTACAACTATTTTAAGAGCAAAGAAGAATTCGTCAGCGCCGTGCTCGACTCATACGCCGCCAAATGGGAAACCAATGTCGTAGCAATCTTTCGTGAAAAGAAAACGAATGCGCGCGCCAAGTTCAAGGCCTACTTTGAGCGCATGAAAGAAATGGCATCTTCAATGCAGTACACGCAGGGGTCGTTGGTCGGTAATTTCGCGCAGGAGCTTTCCGGTGCGAGCGAAAAATTCGCGCAACAGGCGGAAAAAATTTTCCGCCGCATGCAATCTTACCTCGCGGATGCACTGAGAGAAGCACAACAAAACGGAGCTCTGGCGAAAACCGAAGATCCTGAATTGCTGGCAGAAATTATCCTGAACAGTACAGAAGGTGCAATATTACGCGCCAAGACCGCACGCAGCACGCGGCCGATAGAGATTCTCGAGCAGTTCTTTCTGCAGAAGCTGTCGATTGCATAGTTAATGAAGAGTTATTAACTATGACATCTAAGAGAGACTTTTTGCTATGAACATGAATGAATGGTCATATATAATCCACGATGGACGGGCCAAGAGCACAGATGTGTTTGAGGCAAAAATAAAGGAGTAACCTATGAAACAAAAACATTATCTCGTCGTCGGCGCTTCCAGCGTCGCCGGTCAGAAAGCAATAGAGGCAATTCGCCCAAAAGACCCGGATGCCAGAATCACGGTAACGACATCAAAACCCAAACCTGCAGATGCAGAATCGGGCCAAGTCGCGAGCGTCTACGGCATCGACCTGGCTAAGCCTGATACGATCCACAGCATAAAAGCGCAACTGCCCGCGGCGGTCGATGTGCTCGTCTTTTGCCCCGCGTTTGGAATGGTAGGTTATCCGGCTGAACTTGCCCCAATGAGCGACGTCGAAGCGTGTTTCAATTTTTCGGTGCGCCCGGTGCTCGCGCTCATTGACGAACTCAATCCGCAACTGACGATTGGTTTTTCGAGCTTCTATTGGCTGCGTTCGCTGGAGGTTGCGTATGGTTCGATGGCGTTTGCGAAGTACGCGCTTGAAAAACTGGCGGTCGAAAATCCGAACCACATTCGTATTGTGCGCGCGGGGCTGTTTCCTTCAAAATCCCTGCGCGCGATTTGCCTGCTGATACAGCGTGGCGTACAGAAAGAAAGTTTTCCCGGAGCTACAGAGCTCAAGGCCGGCTGGAAAGCTTCGGGCCTGGCGTTTGCCGATTACTTCACACAATTTGCGCAGGGTTATGAAAAGGCGGATTTATCGCAACACCTCACAGCGCCCTACCGCGGCACTGAAGATAAAGATCTTGTGGCAGCGATAGGCGCTGCGCTCGAACCGAATGCAAAAGGAATTATCAACGTTGTAGGCGATTCGCTGTGGCAAGAATCGTCACTCGACAATGTACCGGATTTTATGGTGCGCAACAAAGAAGCATTCGCGCTCGCGGAGAGCTTTGACATCCGCCACGCGAATATTGCGTAATAGCACACCTTTGTAGCCTGACCATCGTCGTTCCCGCGAAAGCGCGCATGGCGATGGTACTTCACAGCATGAGGGATTTGCTTCCCGGAAGTTACAAAATGGAGATGGTAAAATGACTAGTCAGAATCAGAATGTAGCGCAGGGGGAAAGCCGCAGCGCGCAGCCCAAGAAGTACACCAGTTTGCGTGTCGAAGTGAGAGACCATATCGGCTACATCTTTCTCGATCAGGGTGAGCAAAACGCCTTCACCGATGTATCGCTGGCCGAAATCGTTGTGGCGCATGACGAGATGGAAAATGATCCCGAGGTGTGGGGTGTAATATTCACCTCGGCATCGCCGGCTTTTTTTTCCAGCGGTCTCGAACCGGGGTTTATGCTGCATCTCGACCGCGAAGGCAAACTGGATATGTTCCGCCAGCTGTTTGCAGCGACGCGGCGAATTTATGCGTTCGCCAAACCCGAACTGACACTGATCACCGGTCACGCGTTCGCAGCCGGCTCGGTCTTGGCAATGGCGACCGACTGGCGCTTCATGGCCGAAGGTAAAGCGCGCATGTCTTTTCCCGAAGTAATGCTTGGTATCTCGATGCCTGAGGCGATGATCCGCATGATTGCCGCACAGGCCGGGCAGCACAACATCGCGACTCTCGTGCAAACAGGCGATGCATTTAAGGCCGATGAATGCCTGCGCCTCGGCATTGTGAATCAATTGGTTCCGCAGGCTGAACTTCTGGCTACAGGCGAAAAGTTCATGCGCAGGTTATTTCAGAAACCGCTCGCCGGTGTGCGGGCAGTGAAACGAAATCTGCGCCGGGAGAATCTCACCTTTTTCGATGCTGACCCAAGCCTCGATGCATTTGCCGATCTGATGGGCGAAAACTTCGAAGAAGCTTTGCGCTCCGGTGTCGAAGGTAGACGGCCGCGGTTCATGAATCCCTAACCGCACGCGACTTTAGATTCTGCCTAAGCTTGAGATAGGCAGTCAATTCACGCTTAATGAAAAGATTGACGCAGCTTTGCTTATCCCTGCCGCTGTGCCATGGAAGTCAAAATACTGCTCGCGACATTCGCGATAATGTTCCTGTTTCTCGGCCTCAAAGTCATCAACCAGTATGAGCAAGGGCTCGTTTTCACACTCGGCAAATTCACCGGGATAAAGCAACCTGGTCTCAGGTTCCTCGTACCTGTTTTTCAGCGTATGGTGCGCGTCGATATGCGCATTCGCACGCTCGACATCATGAAGCAGCAGATCATGACCAAAGACAACGTTCCGGTGCACGTCAACGCCGCAATCTTCTACAAAGTCTCGAACCCAGAGCAGGCGATCATTCAGGTACAAGATTACCAATATGCGATTGCGCAATACGGTCAGACGGCATTGCGCGATGTCATCGGCGGTATGAACCTCGATACGCTATTAACTGAACGACAAGAGATTGGCGACGCAATCAAGAAAATCGTAGATAAAGAAACGCATGGCTGGGGTCTCGAGGTCATCGGTATCAAGTTGCAGGATATCGAACTTCCCGACGACCTAAAGCGCATCATGAGCCGGCAGGCAGCGGCTGAGCGCGAGAAGCGCGCAAACATCATCAAGAGCGAGGGCGACAAAGAAGCCGCGAAGAACCTCGCCGATGCCGCGCGCATGATGGATAAAGCCAAAGGCGCGATGCAGCTGCGCACGCTGCAGACACTCGACGGCCTCGGGCCAACATCTTCAAACACGGTCGTGATGGCTCTGCCGGTCGAGGTGTTGGAGTGGTTTAAGAAGGGAAGATAGTCCGCGTTTTGCGCAGCCTGCTTCTGGTCTCATAACTCGCCGGGCTGGCCAGCATGCTGTCTGGTGCTATTCAAGACGCGGCGTCAATGCAGCGGACATGCCGCGAAGATTACCCGGATCTCTTATTCTATTTGACGTCTGCATTTGCTTGAAACCATCTATCCTATGCGAAAGGCACTTTTTATCAACTGTCTTGTTTTGTTTTCCGCCATATGCATGAGCGCTTGC
>JAEUSA010000193.1 GCA_016788945.1 Leptospiraceae bacterium | reverse complement strand
CAATTACTGAACGGGCGGTGGTTATGGCAAAAAAAATTGGCGTATTGGGTTCGGGCGGGGTTGCGCAGACTCTGGCGGCGGGTTTTCTTCAATATGGTTATGCTGTCAAAATGGGCACACGCGATGCGAAAAAGTTGGATGAATTTGCGTCAAAGCACGGTGGCAAAATAACGGTCGGTTCTTTCAGCGACGCGGCGGCATTTGGTGACATTTTGGTATTGGCGGTCAAGGGCAAAATCGCTCACGAAGCGCTGAGTCTCGCCGGCGAAACAAACCTCAAAGGTAAGACGATTATTGATCCGACGAACCCGATTGAAGAAGCGGCACCCGAAAACGGCGTGCTGAAGTTTTTTACCAGCATCAACCGCTCGCTCATGGAAGATTTGCAGGCGGCGAATCCTGATGCGCATTTCGTCAAAGCATTCAGCATGATAGGCGGACCTCACATGGTGAATCCGCAATTTTCTTCTAAGCCCACGATGTTTATCTGCGGCAACAATGCGGCAGCAAAAAAAGACGTCAGCGAAATTCTCGGACAATTCGGCTTTGAAGTGGAAGACATGGGTGCCGCCACTGCGGCGCGCGCGATCGAACCTCTGTGTATTCTGTGGTGCATTCCGGGGCTCACCGGCGGTGGCTGGAATCACGCCCTCAAGCTGCTGAAGAAATAGCGGGACTGTCCAAAAAGTCGCGAACCGCGCCCGAATGCTGCGGGCAACTTTTTTTAAACAGTCCCGCGTCGTCTCATTTGGCGACTGCGTGCGTCAGATCATTCACGAGGCGCCAGTCGCCCGCGCTGAACACCCAATGCATGAATGTGTCGAAGCTGAGTTTGGTCGAACC
The DNA here is from genome assembly GCA_016788945.1 of Leptospiraceae bacterium. GTDB lineage: Bacteria > Spirochaetota > Leptospiria > Turneriellales > Turneriellaceae > Turneriella. The sequence continues at coordinate 2,685 of JAEUSA010000193.1, read as the reverse complement.
TGATTTGACCCGGCAGGCCGCATGGTTGCCGCGCACTTCGAGCGAGAGAATTTTTTTCTCGCGCGGAATGCCGCCGATTTTCCCGGCGCTGAGAGCCGTTGTGTAGCCTGTCTTATCCATCTGCGTTGCACTGGCCGCATCACCAAAGAACGCGACGAGTCGAAAGTTCTCGTCGAGAATGCCGTCCATTGCCGCGACGTCACGATTGTCTCCCGCTTCATAAAAGGCTGCGATTTTTTCGCGCAACCTCGCTTCGCTGTTGGCGGGCTTTGCTGCCCCCGTCATGCTCCCTGTGACGGCGACAGTCGCCAGCAGGGTTGTGGTTATCCAATTATTCATAGTTCCTCCTCAGGAAAATGATAATAGTTGCTAAAGCAACTATTATGCCTTTATAAGGCCGGTTTGTGGCGGGTTGTATTTTCATGTTTTTTGAAAAGAGCCGAGAATATTTTTTTCCAGTGTTTCGACGATATGCATCAGGTGCTGAAAATCTGCAGCGTTCAGACCCGCGTGCACACGATCGCGCTCCGCTGCGACGAGTTTAGAGAAATGCGTATGAAGTTTCTCGCCGCTCGTTGTGAGGCTCACGCGCATCACGCGGCGATCGTCTGCGTCAGTGCGGCGGCGAATGAGCTTTTTCTGTTCAAGACCTGCGAGGATGCGCGTGATGTTGGGTTTGTCGTGAATCAGCGAATCGGCGAGGCTGAGTTGTGAGACGCCCGGATTTTGCGCCAGCTTGTTGAGTATCAGCCATTGTTCCTGCGTGATGTCGACGCCCTCGCGCTCGGCGAAGCGGGTGAAGTGCACGCGCAGCAGCCGTGCCATACGCACGATTTGGAAGCCAAATGCCTGCTCTACCCTGACCATGTGGGTAGGGTAAACAAAAATGGTTGCGTTGGCAACTATTTTTCTGTTTCTGCAGCCTGTCCCATGAACCAGGTAGAAAACGTGCGCACCTGATCACTGGACAGGTCTGCCGCCGCCTCGGCGAAATCGATAATCTTTTGTACGGTCGCAGCCGCTGCACCGCTGGTAGCTAGTTTTTCCCTTACCGTTGCGGTCATCTCGGCTTCGGGCGTGCCCGCAAAACCAGGCGGATTCAGACTCGAAGCAGTGAATTTTTGCCCAGAACGGAATTTTACCGTAACCGTAGCCGGGTTAATGAACCGGAAACGGCTGAAATCGTCTTCGGGCGTAAATAGGTTCTCTACGGGGTAGCGGCTTTTTTTGAACAGATTGATACCCGCTTCGAGCGGCAGTCCAAAGGCGTCGGAAAATCCGCCCATGCGCTTGACGTAAGGGCCGAGGCGATGCAGGTTTTTGAGCATGATGGTCGTCGAATCTTTGAGCAGTGATGTGTATTTCATCATAATGCGGGTGGCCTCCAGATCGTGTTCGACTTCGACTTTATCGGCAAGTCGCCACAACTCGTCGCGGCGCAACTGGTCGGCAGAAAAAGTTTCCGGGGTTATGTTGCCATCGCTCAGCATTGCCGCGCAATTGACCGGCAGTGAGAAATTGAGCGTGGTGAGTGAACTGTCAGCGCCGCGCAAGTAAGGTTGCGAGAGATCGTTCATTTTTTTCGACAGCATATTGCATTCAACACTCACCGAAATAATATCGGACGCCGATAGCTGGGCACGCTGCATTGCGCCGTAGATCTCGCGGCAAGCTTCGACCGGACCCCCGATGTAGGCACAACCGGGATATTTTTTGACGGATATCGACTGTGAATACCAACGCTCGCCCAAATCGCCCCAAACCTGCATCAGCGGCGCATAAGAAAACGTTGCGTAGAAGTCAGATGCATCACGAAAGAGGTCGGGGCCGTCGACACCGTCTGCGGCAAGCGCTGCGCTTAGGCCGGCCGCGAGCGATGACGAAGCGGTGAAAATCTTGGCCGACGAAGAAAAAAAACTGTCAAACAGCGCATAGACCGGAAAAGCCATCGCGCGTGAAAGTGTACTGCGCAGTGTCGCCGCGGGGTCAGCTGAATGGCGTGCCAGCAGGCGTCCGGCGATGAGCCCGGCATTGAACTGGTGAATCGAAGACCACATTTGGCCATTGTGCGGCCCGAAGAACAGCGACGCGCCGAGGCGGGCACCGGCTTCGTTGCCGAGCGATTGCAGGCAGAGAAACTCGCGGCCGCTGATATCAAAATCTGCCGCGAGCACCAATGGCAAAACAACCGACGAATGACCGGTATGACCCGCGAACATAAAATCATCGAAATCGTAGAACATCGCGAGGGTAGCGAGGTACTGTGCGCGCGAAACGGCATCAGCCCTCGGGCGTTTCACTTTTTTAAAGTAGGGGCTCTTCTTCGCATGCAAAATTGCCGCGAGCATCGAGATGGTCTGCCACGCATTAATTTTCTGAATATGTTGTGGGATTTTTGTTGCGCTGAGTCCTTTTTCCGGGTCGGCGTACGCAACGATACGTTCAAAAACTGACATCGATGTCATTATTGAGCGCTGTCGTGTTACTGACCTGAGCGTCGAGTACTTTTTGCTCAACAGGGCAGATTCAGATCGTTCTGTCTTTCGTTTCGGGCAACAGAAAAAAACCGAGCACTGCCGATGCAGCTGCGACGACTACCGGATACCAGAGACCGTAAAACACGTCACCCGTTGCGGCCACCATTGCAAACGCAATCGTCGGCAGAAAACCGCCAAACCAGCCATT
>JAEUSA010000116.1 GCA_016788945.1 Leptospiraceae bacterium | reverse complement strand
GTTTACATCCAACTTTAATCTGAATCAGGTTGCCCGACGGCTGCGCGACGCGATTGATCTGCCGGTTTTTTCGCAGCTTGAAGACGGCGTGCCGGACGCTCTGCAAAAATTCCGTAACGACAAAGAATCGGTGCTTTTGGGTTCGCAGTCATTCTGGCAGGGTATCGACGTCGCCGGCGACGGGCTGCGTCTCTTGGTCATCACGAAACTTCTGTTCACACCGCCCGATGATCCGATTTTCAAAGCGCGTTCGGAAAACCTTGAAGCGCGCGGGCGCCGCCCGTTCTTCGACCTTGCACTGCCGCACACCTCGACGATGCTCAGACAAGCTTTTGGACGGCTGATTCGCACCGAACAGGACAAGGGTGTGGTCGCGCTGCTCGACAGCCGCGTGTGGCAGAAAACATACGGCAAGACACTTATCGCCAATTTGCCGCGCGTTCAGGTTTTGCGCACCTACGGTGAACTAGAGCGCGCCAACGAAAAATATGGACTATTAAAGTATATGCGCTGATGGATTCGAGGACCTATCTCTGAAATCCACAAACGCGAATTTAGCACGGTAGATAATAGGTGCTCTGATACCTCGGCAGTTCGATCTGTGCCCCGCGCATGAAGCCGAGATTATTCGCCAGATTTTCTCGCGAGGCATCTTCGCCATGATTAATGTAAATTTTCTCCACGCCCTCGCCTTTAAACTGGCGCATCCAGTCGATGAGTCCGCCGAGATCTGCATGCGCAGAAAAAGACTGTATCTGAGCAACCATCGCTCTTACCGGCACTTCTTTGCCGATGATCATCACGCGGTTCGCCCCCGAAAGAATCTGGTGTGCCAGAGTGCCCTCACCCGCATAACCCGTGAACAGTACATAGTTGCGCGTATCGCCGAGGCGCTGCGCGAGATGGTGCACGACGCGACCACCGTCGCACATGCCCGACGCACTCACGACAATCATCGGCCCGGGTGACTCGACGAGCGCGCGGCTCTCTTCGGCACTTTTAACCAACAGCACATTTTTTGAACGCAGAAATTCAAAAAACCCCGACCGATTGACTTCGGCCGTCAGTTCGTTTTTGAACTTGCTGTAGGTTTTCGTCGCTTTGACAGCCATCGGTGAATCCAGTGCGATGCGCAGCGGCGGTATTTTTTTATCTTGCATCAGTTTATAGAGCACATAGAGGGTAGTCTGTGCCCTGCCGACGGCAAACGCCGGCAACACGAGTACCCCTTTCCGCTCGACGATATAGCGCACGGCGTCCTGAAACTTCTTTTCATAGTCTTCTTCGACGCGCATGCGATTGCCGTAAGTTGATTCGATCACGATGTTGCGCGCAGGCTTCGGCTGCCTGAGCGGGCGGTGAAAAAAGGTGGATTCAGGACCGATATCACCGCTAAATACCATGCTGAAATTTTTTCCGTTTCCATTCGCGCCGCGTTTCGCGAGTCGCGGATTATTCAGCCATACGTTCAAATGCGCCGCGCCGAGAATATGCCCCGCCCACGTATAACAAAACGTAAACGGTCCAACTTTAAAATTCCGGTTATAAGCGACAGTTTTGACGCTGTCTAATGCCTGCATGCCGTCTTCGCGCGTAAACAACGGCGCTTCGAGCCCCAGCTTCTTGATCTCATTTTTCGATAGCTGTCTGAATTCTTCTTCCTGAATGTTGCCCGCGTCGGGCAGAATAATTTCGAGCAGTTTCGCCGTCGGTTTTGTGCAGAATATTTTTCCTTTAAAGCCCTCGCGCACAAGCCGGGGTATAAGGCCCGAATGGTCGATATGCGCATGCGTGAGTACAATCGCGTCTATCGTGCCGGGTTCGCTTTCGAGCGGCAGATAGTTACGTTGTTCGACGTACTTGGGCCCCTGATACAGGCCGCAGTCGATATAAACGCGATAACCTTTAT
>JAEUSA010000109.1 GCA_016788945.1 Leptospiraceae bacterium | reverse complement strand
ATGCCCTGCGCCCGGCCAAGCGGGAGCTTGATTTTGCCGGGCTCGGGCAGGCGCTTCGGGCACATTGATGGTGCTTCGTATGCGGCTGTTCAGGCAAGTCAGCATTTTCCGAATGACGCACCATCAACGTCGGGTATTTTCCACGTTGGCCGCCATATTCATGGATAACTTTTCCGAGATATCTCTTGATGAAAAAGACAGGATGTATTTGTTTCACCGAACCTGTCCGATCTTTACGGTTGAGGGTAAAAAGGCCGAATATTTTTCTAGTTCACTTTTACTGAGTAAAGATCAACGATATTTTCTAGTTTCTGCAGCACATTCTTTACATAGGCAAGAATCAGACCTTGTATATCCTGCTAAGAACGGAATCCTCAGGTCGCTAAAAGGAAACAGACTGACCATTGGCATTCCAGGTACTGGCGAGCCCGGTTCAGATACTGACAAGATAGACATTTCGGTTTTTGATATCTCGGATTACTATCAAGATTTTTCGTCAGAATTTCAATTTACCGATTTCACTGATATAGTAGATAATCCAAACTCAACAGGCTTGGCTTGGCGCATTGGCTTTCCGGGTTCAAGAGCAAGAAATAATCCCATTTTGAAGCAGACAAGACTTGAAGCTTTCATATATGGGGCTGATATTCAAGTAGCAGAGCCACCCTATGATTCCCGGGTGAATTTCGCAATTCCTTATGACCCTGAGCGCAATAAAGATCTATTAACAAATCAGCAAATTCATTACTTTGAACCAAGGGGCATTAGTGATTCTGGTGCTTGGTTGAAGGAACAAGGTCATTATAAGCTCGTGGGAATTTGCATTGAATACGACAGAAGCAGGAAGACTCTAATTTACACGAAATCCAGATATTTCATGTTTCTGCTAGATCAGTTCAAATGAATACGGCGGCCAACAAATTTTACGCGCTGCGCCGCGACCACTTCGTTGGGTCGCGTGCTCGGGTCTCGCGGCGAGAGATCGCGGATGACGCGCACACCGGGAGGTGTGTTTTCGCGCGTCACCGCGAGCCGTTACGACCACATTTTTTGCCGCAAATCGGCTTTACAATTTGATTAATTGACGCAGGCGTCAAAAAACGTCAGCGTAAAATCCACGTTGTACGCCATACATTAAGAACTTGACGCCATATGTAATACGAAATAGTATTACATATGATAAGCCTAAGACTCCCGAAAACACTCGAAACCAAGCTAAATCAAGTCTCAAAAAAGGAAGACCGAACAAAAAGTGAGATCATTAAAGATCTATTAGAAGACTACCTCACTAATTATCAATCCCCTAAGAACGCCTATGAGATGGGTAAAGAATACTTCGGAAAAATAAAATCTGGCCGGGCAGACGGTTCGGTAAACTATAAGGAGCTCATAAAGAACCGAGTTATGCAGAAACATAAAGCCGCAAAATGATAATGAAGAAGCTATTGATAGATACCGGCCCTTTAATTAGCTTTTTTGATGAATCAGATCGTAATTCTCCAAAGATCAGAAAGAAACTTCAAGAATTTCGCGGTCAGCTATATTCAACAGAGGCGGTAATCACGGAACTTGCGTATTACATCAATGATCTCAAGCCCGCCCAGCTTTATATCATGGAATGGGTATCAAAAGGAGCTTTAAAAATCTTAACGATTTCGGACACAGAATATTACAATATTCTTCAATTGATGCAAAAATATCAGGATACCCCAATGGACTTCTGCGACGCTACATTAATGTATGTAGGCGAAAGGGAGAAAATTCAAGATATAGCAACTTGGGATAATGATTTTCGGGTTTATCGGTACAAAAATGGTTCTCAGCTTCACGTGGTTTGGCCACTCTAAATGTACGGCGTACAACAAAATTTACCTGCTGCGCTCGCTGCGGTGCCGTAGCTCCTCGCGTGCTTGGCCCTACGCGCCAGGGATGCCTTCGTCGCACAAGCGGGACGCTTGTTTTTGCTCCTCAAGCAGGCGCTTCGGGCACATTTGGTGACGCGAATAGGCTTTACAAGTTGAAATAATGACACAAGCGTCACCAAACATCAGGTAAATTCCGCGTTGTAAGAAATAATGGCTCCCTTGTCATCCGCCGACATTCTTGTCGGCACGGCGACTCAACATGACAAAATGACTAGTTATGGAACGCTCCCCTTTAAGCGCTGTATATTAAGATTGACGGCGAATCGATAAAGTCGCTT
>JAEUSA010000053.1 GCA_016788945.1 Leptospiraceae bacterium | reverse complement strand
ATCGGGGTGAATGCCGAGATTCGACCGGTCGACACGAATCGCGACTTGGTTTTTTCCGAGGTTGCCGTCGAAACGGCGGATCTTGGTCACGGTAAATTTACGAACGCCTGCTGTTTGAAACGGATTCGCCGGCGGCTCATTACCCAAACCTTGCCCCCAAACGACTGGCAGGGAAAGGGTAAGCAAAACTAAGTATGGTCGGCGCATGGATTATTCTCGGTGTGACATAATCCTGAACTTGAGGGCGGGCGAGTTCTCCGCGGCACTGCCCGCGCCGCGTACCACAAAACTAAAATCCGTATTGCATGCTGAAGAGAGTGACGTTAGCTGTTGAGACCAACTGATTAATCCCGCTCGATTTTTCTCCAGGGTTTTGCGGCCTCAAGCGCGTAGGCGAGCTCAAGCAGTGTACGCTCTTGCCCATGCGGTGCCTGCAATTGTATGCCGATCGGTACTCCACTTTCTGCGGCACCCATCGGCAGTGAGATCGCCGGGCTGCCCGCTGCATTATTGAGAGGCGTAAACGCCACGTAGCGCATGAGACGTTCATAGAGTTGTTCGTACGGCATGTCAGGTTTCAGATGACCGAGTTTCGGCACCACGTGTCCTAAAACCGGTGAAAGCACTGCATCGTACGGTTTGCTGGCTTCACCGTAGAGCCGCTCTGTCTGGTTCAACCGGTAGAGCATCAAGGGTGCTTTTATCATACGTTTACGAAAGTAATCCACCAAACCGCGGCTGAAAGGATCAAGCTTGCCGGCGTCAAAATCAGAACCGATCACAAAACGGCCGAATGTCGCCAACAGGTAGGCAAGCATCGCCCAATAGAGCGTGAAATCTTCGAGAAAGGTTTTTGTCACCGGCAGCGGCATCGGAATGATGGTGTGTCCGAATGATTCGAGCAACCGTGCGGTTTCATCAACCACCGCGCGCGTCTCGTCGCAAGTAGGCGTACCGGTTATCGAATCGATAATGAGGCCTATCCGCAGCTTTTTTTTGCCCGGCCCTTCAACGCGACCGATTTCGGGCAGTTTCGGATTGCGATAATAGATCTCGAGGCCTGCCATGAAAGCAGCGGTATCTCGCACGCTACGTGTGACGACGCCTTCACTGACAATATTGAGCGGCATGGAACTGGCGGATTGATTATTCAGATGGCGGTTGCGTGTCGGCTTGAGGCCGACCAGCCCGCAGCACGCAGCCGGCACACGAATCGAACCACCGCCGTCATTGGCATGCGCAATGGGCACAACTCCGGCCGCGACGAGCGCAGCCGAACCACCTGAAGAACCGCCGGCTGAATAGTCAGTATTCCACGGATTACGCGTCGGATGATCTTCTTCAAATTCGGTCGAAGCATTGAAGCCGAATTCGGGCAATGAACTTTTGCCGAGCACGGTGAAACCTTGCGCAAGGTACTGCGCTGTAAACGGCCCGTCTTTTTCCGCCACTCGCGGTTTTGCCGAACGGGTGCCGCTGCGGGTGGGTAATCCCTGCATGTCGGCGTTATCTTTGACAAAAGTAGGTACGCCGCCAAAAATTCCAGTAGGCTTGCGTGTGCGTGAGAGATCCGCCGCGCGAGCAAAAATTTCAAACTCGATGGCGTTTAGCCTGCCATTCACCAGCTTCGCCCTCTCGATAGCGGCATCAGTGACCTCAGCAACCGTGAGTTCGCCCCGGCGAATCAGGTCTGATAGGGCTACCGCATCGTGTGCACCCAGCGCATCGCCACCGAAGGCGTGCACGCGATTTTCCTTTTGTACTGGTACATCGACGCTCTTTTTTGCAGAAGCTGACATGCCGCCGGGTGCGGTGCATAAATCGCAGCGTCAATTGCGAAACAATACACACGGGGTTATGCGAGAGGCACGGGTTAAATAAGTATTAAATTTTCGAATTGGATTGACTTCGGGTTGCGCCGGCATTGCTGTGAGGTACTTTTTTTTACTCGGAATAACCATGCGGTCACTCATCATTATGCTCGTTCTGACCTTCTTTCCGCTGGTCGCGGTCTTCACTACCGATTTGCCTGAGCCAATTCATTATGGAGCCGATGAGGCATTTCGCCCTTACGAATGGTTCAGCGAAGACGGCAAATTAGAGGGATTCCAGATCGAATTGATTCGCGCAATCGGTGAACTGAAAAACCGCCGTGTCCGCTTTGTCACCGGCCCGTGGAATACGATGCGGCAGGGGTTGATCGACGGCAACATACACGTCGTCAGCATGTTCGACCAACCGGTCAGGCGCGCATACGCCGATTTCAGCAAACCGCATTCAGTGCTCGCATCGGAAATTTTTGTCCGCATCGGTTCGGCGCCGATAGTTTCGCTGGCCGACCTCAAAGGCAAAGAAATCATTCAGCAAGAGGGCGCATTGTCGATGGAATATTTGCGCTCGCAGGCGATAGAGTATAAACCGATAGCTGTCAAAGACCAGTTTGAAGCGATGCGGTTACTTGCATCGGGCAAACACGATTGTGTCATCACAACACAGATCGGCGGGCGCTATGCATTACAAAAGTTGGGGATACACAATGTCGTGACCTCTGGTCAGCCGATACTGGCGTCGAATGTCGCTTTTGCCGTTCGCAAAGGAAACGTGGCGCTGGTGAACTGGCTCAACGAAGGCATTGATGAAGCAAAAGCAAGCGGCCGTTATGAAGAAATCTACCAGAAATGGTTTGGCGAGGGCAGCCATATCCGGGCCGGTGAGATGCAGCGTCTGCAACGCATCTTCTGGGCATTGCTTATCGGCCTCGCTCTGCTGGTCGCCGTTATACTGCTATGGGTTAAGATGCTACGCCGCGCCGTCGCCGTGCAGACGTACGAATTGCAGTACCTCGCCGAGCATGACTCGCTGACCGGTGTCTATAACCGCCATTACATTACGAAGGCCATCAACGAAGCGATTGCCGATTTTGAACACCAGGGTGTCCGGGGAATGTTTGGCATTCTATTCATTGATCTTGACCGCTTTAAGCTGATCAACGATAGTTTGGGACACCATATCGGCGATCTGGTAATCAAGGCCGTCGCCTTTGAAATTCTCGCTTCGGTAGACAATCGCTGCCTCGTCGCGCGCTGGGGTGGTGATGAATTTATCGTGCTTGTGCGTTCGGTACCGCACGGTGAAGCCTTGCTGAAAGTCGCCGAACGAATCGCAGAAAAACTCAGGGCGGCGTATAACTTTCGCGAAAAAGACATCTATGTCGGTGCAAGCATCGGTGCCGTGATGTCTTCGTTACGTTATCGTACCGCCGAAGAGATGCTGCGCGACGGCGACAATGCAATGTACAGCGCCAAAGCCGATAAACGCTCTTCGGTTCGTTTGTTCGAAGAACAAATGCATGAAATTGCGGTGCGTAGCATGCGCCTGAGCTCCGACTTTCGCAAAGCCATCGAACGCGGCGAAATCGTCAATTATTACCAACCGATCTATTCATTAAAAACGGGAAAACTCGCCGGTTTCGAAGCACTGGTACGCTGGCAACACCCGGAAATGGGTCTGCTCGTACCCGGTTCGTTTCTGCCGATTCTCGAAAAAACCGAATCGATGCGGTTTCTGGGCGATCAGGTTTTGCAGAATGCAGTGACAACAGCAGCAGCATGGTCAAAGAACGGACAACGGGACTTCTACATTAGTATCAACATTTCTGACGAACAATTTGCTTTCGGTAATCTTACGAGCAAACTCAAAGAACTGATACATAGCGCGCAATTACCGGCAGAACACTTGCGGCTCGAAATCACCGAAACTGTACTGATGGCCGACATCATCGGCGGTATGTCGCAGCTTGAAGAACTCAAGAATATGAATCTGCGCATTTTAATCGACGATTTCGGCACTGGATTTTCGTCGTTGAGCCATCTCGCTTCTATACCGGCTGATACGATTAAGATCGATCGTTCATTCGTGCACGGCCTCAAACCTGGCTTCAAGAATTATGAGATCGTGCGCGCCATGCTGGCGCTTACCAGTAACCTGCAGCTTGAGGCCGTCGCCGAAGGTGTAGAAAACGACGATGAACGCGAATGGCTCACCAAACTTGGTTGCGATTATGCACAGGGCTTCCTGTTCTCAGAACCGGT
>JAEUSA010000038.1 GCA_016788945.1 Leptospiraceae bacterium | reverse complement strand
GTGAGCTGGGATAATATCATGAAACGGAGGCGGGCATGAAGCTTGCGGTAGCCAAAGAAACACTCGCGGGAGAAAAGCGTGTAGCGCTTATCCCCGAAAGCGTTAAAAAACTCAAAGCCAAAGGGTTTACGGTCCTCGTCGAAAAAGGCGCTGGCGAAGGGTCATTTCTTTCAGATAAAGAGTATGTCGAAGCCGGCGCTGAAATTGTCAGCAGCGCCGATTTCAAATCGGCGGACGCAGTTCTCAAAGTTCGTGCTCCTTCACCTCAGGAAATCGCGCAGTATAAAGACGGCGGCTGGGTCTTCGCGATGCTCGACCCCATTAACCGTGCAGACAATCTGCCGGCGTTGGCGGGCAAAAAAACCACGGCCTTCGCCATGGAATTTATCCCGCGCATCACTCTCGCGCAATCCATGGACGTGCTGAGCTCGATGGCATCAATCGCGGGTTACCGCGCGGTGCTGATGGCCGCACAGGATTTCGGCCGGTTTTTTCCGATGCTGATGACCGCAGCGGGCACCATTTCACCCGCCAAAGCCTTTGTACTCGGTGCGGGTGTCGCGGGCCTGCAGGCCATTGCCACAGCCAAACGCCTCGGCGCAGTCGTCGAAGCCTTTGACGTGCGCGCCGCTGCCGCTGAGCAGGTAGAAAGCCTTGGCGCGAAATTCGTCAAAATGGAAATCACGGAAAACTTGCAGGACGATCAGGGTTATGCCAAAGAAGCATCGCCTGAATTCATCGCCAAGCAGAAAGAACTCCTGCACAAGCATATTGCCAAATCTGATATCGTGATTACCACCGCACAGATATTCGGCAAAAAAGCACCAATTCTGATCGAAGACTACATGGTCAAAAGCATGAAACCGGGTTCGGTGATTGTCGACCTCGCGTCAGAAACCGGCGGTAATTGTACGTTAACCAAACACGGCGAGACAATCGATATCGAGGGTGTGCGCATTCTCGCTCCGGCGAATATCACTTCGACGATGAGTTCGGCCGCGAGCCGCATGTTTTCGAAGAACATGGAAAACCTGCTGTTGTACCTGTTTGAAAACGGTCAGCTGGTACGCGAGTATCCGGCCGATGAAATTCTGAAACGCAGCCTCATTACCCGTGAGGGCGAACTCGTTTCTGATATTGTAAAAAAAGCCACTGGCAAATAGGAGAGAGCGATGGATATTCTTGGACCCCTCTACATTTTTATTCTGGCCGCCTTTGTCGGTTACAACGTTATCCACAAGGTTCCGCCCCTGTTGCACACGCCGCTGATGTCAGCGACAAATGCAATTTCTGCTATCTCTGTCGTCGGTGCGATTATTGTCGCGGGTATGGACCACAATACCGGTGGTTCGCCAGTCGTGGCAATCATCATGTCGGTCATTGCCGTGGCCGCTGCGACCACGAACGTTGTTGGTGGTTTTCTCATTACCGACCGTATGCTCAAGATGTTCAAAAAAGAGAAGAAAGAAACCCCGGCAGCGAGTGAAGGTGGAAAATGATCGATAACTACGTACGCAAACTATTCACGCTGTTTGCCGACGACCAGCAGATTCGGCTGATCATCGGCATCGCTTATCTTGTCGCTTCGGTCTTCTTTATTCTCGGCCTCAAATTCATGAGCTCACCGCGCACGGCGCGGCGCGGCATGTTTCTCGCAGAAGCCGGTATGGCACTCGCGATTGTAACCACCCTGCTCGACCATGAAATTATCAGCCTCGAATGGATTCTCGTCGGTCTCGTGATCGGCTCGATCGCCGGCTACATTATGGCGATTCTGACGCCGATGACCGCGATGCCACAGCGGACCGCGCTGTCACATGCCTTCGGTGCGCTGGCCGCGGCGCTCGTCGGTGTGACCAAGTATTACACCGACCACGTCAAAGGTGACGACCATGGTCTGATGATTGCTATCGGTCTCGAGGTATTATTGGGCGCTCTTACCTTTACCGGTTCGATGGTTGCCTTCGGCAAGCTGCAAGGCACACTGCCGGGTGCACCGATTCAGTATAAAGGGCAGAACGCGGTCAATATCGCAATTATCGCGGTTCTCGTCGGTTCATTCGGCTATCTGGTGTATAATCCGGCGGCAACGGAGCTCTTCTATATTCTTGCCGCCGTTTCTCTCATCTTCGGCGTGAGCCTCGTTTTACCGATCGGCGCCGCCGATATGCCGGTCGTCATGTCTTTGCTCAATGCGTACGCAGGTCTTGCCGGTTGCGCGACGGGTTTTGCCCTCGGTAACAACGTGCTCATTATCGCGGGGGCGCTCGACGGCGCTTCTGGTGTGATCCTCTCTATCATTATGACCAAGGCGATGAACCGCTCGATGACCAATGTGCTGTTTGGTGGCTTCGGCGCGGTAACCGCGACTGCTGAAGTACGCGAAGTCAAAGGTACGATCAAAAGCCAGACCGCCGATGAAGCTGCTGCCCTGCTCGACATTGCCGAATCGGTGATTATCGTACCGGGTTACGGTATGGCGGTTTCACAGGCGCAGCACAGCTGCAAAAAGCTGGTGGATTACCTCATTAAAAAAGGTAAGACCGTTCGCTTTGCGATACACCCAGTTGCCGGCCGTATGCCCGGCCACATGAACGTTCTTCTCGCCGAAGCCGGTGTCGACTATGACCTGCTGTGCGACATGGAATCGATCAATGACGATTTCGCCACTACCGATGTGTCGATTGTGATCGGGGCCAATGACGTGGTGAACCCTGCCGCAAAAGAAGACAAGTCCAGCCCGATTTACGGCATGCCGATTTTGCACGTGGATGCCTCACGTACGGTCATGGTGCTCAAACGCGGCATGAGCCCCGGCTTTTCTGGTATCGAAAATGAACTGTTCTATAAAGACAACTGCGTAATGGTGTTTGGTGACGCGAAGAAAACTCTGGATGGTTTCGTCACCGGCCTGCAGGAACTCGACAGCTAACAAAACCACCTTTCAGGGCAATTGTGCCCTGAAGGGCCGCTATTTCCATTGCATCACCGGCGGCACGAAAATGTCGCCGTGTTTCTCCACTGAATATGCTTCATCGTCAGCAATCAGGCGCGCGATGTGTTTTTCGCTCTGTTCAAGAAATTCGATAAAAACCTGCTGCTGCTCGAGAAATTTTATTTCAGGCACCGCACGCAGTTTTTCCAATGCTTTGCCCAGCAGCGAATGCGCACCGACGATATTGGGCGCCGTAAACAACTTGTACCATGCCATCGCCACCTGTATCATCGCGTGAAAAAAGGTGCGCACCTCGGCGGCCCCCGGTGAATTTTTCATACCCGACCAGAAAAATTCCCAGATTTCGTGAGCTTCCCAATAGCGCCGCTCATGGAAATTGAGCCAGCCGAGGCGAAAAGCCGTCGCGGTATCTTCGAGATGATTCAATGATTCATAGCGCTCGCGAAACTCCATCGGCTTGAGATCGGCGAGCCGCGCGGCGAAATTGGCATAAAACAGGTCAAAGACAACCGGCAACGAAGGAGGTGTATCATTAAAGCCGGCGATGCGCGCCATTGGCATAGTTAATCCGCACGACTGTATGGCCTTATAATCATCAAGGTCGTTTGTTACATTGAGCGCAATACCGTGATAGATAAAACCGCGCTTGAGGCCGAGGCCGATAAACGCAATTTTGCCTTGAGCCGTAAATACGCCGCTCGCACCGGGAACAAAATGCACGTCGATGCCGAGAGTCAGCAGAGTTTCGGCAAGGCAAGATTCAAGCACACGCACAAACCGTTCGAGCCCGCCTGTCACGGCCGAAAGCGGGAACACAAAATATACCACAAGCTGACCTGGATTATGCAGCGTCACCGAACCGCCGCGGCGTGCGGCTTCTACCTTAAGGTTCTGAGAAAGAATGTGGCTCTTTTCTGTTTTCAGGCCCGATGTATAGACGAGCGGATGCTCGAGGCCCCACAAGATGGCATCATCGCCACGGTTATGGGCGATGGTTTCTTCCATAATGCTCAGCGCTTCGTGATAGTCGATCAGGCCGAGGTATTTTCGTTCGAGATTGATCTGCCGGTTAAGAATTTTCACGTAACAGTTCTGCCAGAATTCTCTGCGAGGTCGCCCGCAGGCCAGTTTTCAGACGACCCCACACAGTAAACCGTTACGCCGCTCAGGCCGCCTGACGGACGAAGTCGGGTTCTGGCCTGCGTTTCAGATCACTGACGCTGATCGCGCGAGCAACGAGTTTGAATGTCGAGCGGGTCTTCTGCTCGGCGTCTTTCCAGCGGCGCTGCACGAGGTTACCGAGAATGATGATCTCCATACCTTTTTTCAGGCGTGGTGCGTGAAAATCGGCGAGTTTCTCCCACGCTTCGACATCGAGGTAGTTTGCCGTCGAACCGTTCGCGTCGGTCTTATTCGCGGTATTGTACGCAAAGGGAAACACCATCAGCAATTTGCCGTTGGACGTGGTCTTCAGTTGCGGGTCTTTCACCAGCCTGCCGACAAATTGCTGGATATTCATTTTATTGTTAAACACTTTTACTCCTTGAGGAACTCATGTGTCCCTCTATATATTAAATACCCGAAAACCGCTTTTTTTTCTCACTCGGAGCAGAAAAAATTCATTTTTTTATTCTGGCCGTCGGCGGGGCGATAGTGTATATTCACGTCGCAGGTTCTGCAAGAGACCATCCATGGTAAATCCGCAGGAAATACACCGGTTAATTGCCGAAGCACTGCCCGGGGCTGAAATTGAAGTTCTCGACCCAATGAATGACGGTGAGCACCTGCAGGCTGAAGTGAAGGCCGAACAATTCCGGGGATTACCCCTGGTAAAACAGCATAAGATCGTTATGGAAGCCTTGCGCGAACCGTTAGCGGGCCGGCTGCACGCACTGCAGCTGAAGACACGAACTCCTGATTAATATGAACGAGGGAATATGACTAAAGAAGAAATGAAAGAAAAAATCGCAGCCGACGTCCAAGGAAATTCCGTTGTGCTTTTCATGAAGGGCACCAAAGAATTTCCGCAGTGCGGGTTTTCTGCGCGCGTCGTACAGATACTGAACCAGCACGGAGCCGATTATGTGACACGCGATGTGCTTGCCGATCCGTTGTTGCGCGAATCGATCAAAGAATTTTCTGACTGGCCTACTCTGCCTCAGCTCTACGTCAAAGGCGAATTTATCGGCGGTTGCGATATCGTGACAGAGATGGCGCAGAAAAACGAACTCGCGCCGCTGCTGAAATAATAGCCGGTGAATCTTCTGCTGCAAAATAAGATTCTGGCGCAAACTGCGCGCATCAACGAATGGATCGAATCACTCGAAAAAGACGTGCCGCTGTTTATGTCGGCCGACATCCGCGATGCGGGTTTCAAGATCGCCTCGATCGATGCCAATCTCTACCCGGCTGGTTTTAATAACCTCGACGTGACATTCCATGCGCTCGCGGCTCAAAACCTCGCCGCCGCGCTTGGTCGTTATGGCATTGCAAAAGGTGCGAAACTGTTGATCGTCAGTGAAGAACACACGCGCAATCTGTTTTATCTCGAAAACATACACGCACTGAGCAGCATTCTCACCTTGGGCGGATTTCACACGGAGATCACGACTCAATTCGTCATCGAAGGTGAAACCTATGGACCGGAAGGTTTAGCCTTGTCCAGCGCGTCAGGGCAAAAGCTCAGCTATCTGCACCCGGAAAAAGCCGCGGCGCGCGCGAATGAATTCGCTGCGGTTGTCATGAATCATGATTCTTCGGCCGGCACGGCTGACTGGGTACAGAAACTCAGTATTCCTGTCTTACCGGCATGGCAAGCGGGCTGGCACAGCCGCAGCAAGGCACGCCACTTTGAGCACTACCGTAACCTGATGGTTGATCTCGGCAACATCGTCGGCGTCGACCCGTGGTTTTTCGGCGCCCTTGACCGCCGCATTACCGACACCGATATCAACTCTGATACTGCACGCGCGCAAATTGCTGCGACGGCCGAAGGTTTGCTCAAAGACATTCAGGCGCGCTACGATGAATACCAAATCAAGGAAAAACCCTTCGTGTTCCTCAAATCAGACCACGGGACGTATGGTATGGCGATGCTGTCTTTTGACAACGCCGGCGAAATTCTCGACATTAACCGCAAGGAAAAAAATAAACTTTTCAAAGGCAAGAGTTCAGTCGTTGTCAAGGACTACCTGTTGCAAGAGGGTGTACCGACGATCGTGCGCATGCAACGCGACGCAGGCAACGCAGATGTTGCCGGATATTACGCCGAAAGCGTCATGATGCTTGCCAACAATCGCTTCATCGGTTGTTTTGCGCGCGTAAACGAACAGAAAGACGCGCGGGAGAGTTTGAACAGCACCGGTATGTTCTTCAAACCGCTGCCCGCCGCCGATTGCGACAACGCACCGACGCGCGTCGCGGAGATTATCACACGCGTAGCGGGTATAGCGCTGCAGCGGGAAATCTGCGAACTGGTGCAGGCAGAGGCTGAATCGCGCGGCATAGCGCTGCCATCGAAGTGCCTTTGACGCTGCGATGCGCTTTGCCTTTCTGATTGATCCCCCCGAAAGCCTGAAAATTGCCAAAGATACTTCGTTTGCCCTCATGCTCGAGGCGCAGGCGCGCGGGCACGAGTTGCTAATTCTGGAACGCGGTGATATTTCAGCGCATAGAGGTCAGCTGCATTTTCGCGCCCGCGTGGCTCAGGTAAAAGATGACAAATCGTCGCCGTTTACTCTTGGACCATACCAAACCGTTGCGGCGAACGCCATCGATGCCCTATTCATCCGCACAGACCCACCGTTTGACACCGCCTACCTGACCGATACGTGGCTATTGTCGATGGCAGAGAAGAAACCGCTGGTCTTGAACTCTCCCGCGGGCCTGCGCACAATCAATGAAAAAATCTGGGCGGCGGCATTTGCCGACATCACGCCGGAAACCCTCATTACGGCGGACGGCGCAGAATTCGCGGATTTTCTTTCGCGCCACGGCAGCGTGGTACTCAAGCCCACCGACGGCTTCGGCGGTTCGGCCATATTTCTGATACGCGCGGGCGATAAAAACGCCGCGGTTACATTCGAAACCCTGCAGCGCATGAGCGGTTATGTAGTCGTTCAGGCCTACCTGAGCGCCGCCACCGAAGGTGATAAGCGTATTCTGTTGCTGCAGGGCGAAATTCTCGGCGCCGTGCTCAGGTACCACGGTGACAGCGATCACCGCAACAACTTCGCTGCAGGTGGACAACCGAGAAAAGCCGAACTCAGCGCGGCGGATCTGGCGATT
The DNA here is from genome assembly GCA_016788945.1 of Leptospiraceae bacterium. Classification (GTDB taxonomy): domain Bacteria; phylum Spirochaetota; class Leptospiria; order Turneriellales; family Turneriellaceae; genus Turneriella. Next base: position 2,597 of record JAEUSA010000038.1, on the reverse strand, counting down.
TGTGAACGACTCAAACCGCATTTGCAAGCGGCGGGCATTTTCTTTGCAGGCATCGACGTGATCGGCGATAAGCTCATCGAAGTTAATGTGACTTCGCCTACCTGCTTGCGGGAAATGCAGCAATACTATACGGAAAATCTTGCGCAAAAAGTGATTATCGCAGCAGAGGAAGAAATCCGCAAACATGCAGGCAATTGAAATCAAAGGGCTGAAAAAAACCTATGGGGGAAAATATGAAGCGCTCAAAGGCGTCGACCTCAGCGTAGCGAGCGGGGACTTCTTTGCCTTGCTCGGCCCCAACGGAGCGGGCAAATCAACGCTGATCGGTATTCTTTCGTCTCTGGTCATCAAATCAGCGGGCAGCTGCCGCATCATGGGTGTCGACATCGATAAAGATGTCGCGCGCGCCAAATCATACCTCGGCCTCGTGCCGCAGGAATTCAATCTAAATATCTTTGAACCACCGATGCAGATTCTTGTCAACCAGGCGGGGTATTACGGTATTTCACCGGCGATAGCCAAGAAACGCGCCGAAAGATATCTTTCTGATCTGCAGATTCTCGATAAGGCTGAAACCCCGACACGCATGCTGTCGGGCGGTATGAAAAGGCGGCTGATGATCGCACGCGCGCTGATCCATGAACCCGCAATTCTTATTCTCGACGAACCGACTGCCGGGGTCGACATCGAACTGCGCAAACTGATCTGGAACTTTCTCATCGAACGCAATAAAGCGGGAACGACGATTATTCTCACGACACACTACCTTGAAGAAGCCGAGTATCTTTGCCGCAATATTGCGATCATCGACCAAGGCACAATCATCGCGCACACGCAGATGCGCAAATTGCTGTCACGCCTCGATCAGCAGACCTACGTCGTGGAAACGGTCAAACCTGTCAAAAAGGCACCGGTAATCAAGGGATTCGCCACGGTACTCAAAGATGAGCATACACTGGAAATTACCGTCAAAAACCATCAGCCGATGAACAGCGTCTTCACCGCGCTGACGGCACGAAAAATTGCCATCCGCAACATACGCGAAAAAACTAACCGCCTCGAGCAGTTGTTTCTCGAACTGACGGCCAAGGATAACGGACAATGAGCAAGAGTGACCTGATCGGTTTTCTTACCATTCTGCGCAAGGAATACATCCGCATTGTGCGTATCTGGTCGCAGACGCTGTTGCCACCGGTGATGAACGTTGCCCTCTATCTGTTGATTTTCGGCAGCTTCATTGGCAAGCGTATCGGCATGATGGGTAACGACAGCTACGCGAGCTTCATTGTACCGGGCCTGCTGATGATGGCGGTGATTACCAATTCATACGGCAACGTCTCGACATCATTCTTCAGCGCGAAATTCCAGAAGAATATTGAAGAGATTCTGGTTTCGCCGATACCCGAATGGCTGATTGTGCTCGGTTTCGCGTTCGGCGGTATTATCCGCGGCACGCTCGTTGCGCTTTGCGTGTTTTTGGTAATCCTCATTGCACCGGGTATCGAACTCAAATTGGTAAACCCGGTCTTTGCTTCCGTTTTATTGTTGCTCACCGCCAGCTTCTTTTCGTTTGCCGGCCTGATGAATGCGATGTTTGCGAAGAAGTTTGACGACATCAGTTTTATCCCGACGTTCGTGCTGACTCCGCTCACCTATCTCGGCGGCATATTTTATCCGCTGTCAAGCCTGCCTGAATTCTGGCAGAAGGTTTCGGCGGTTAATCCGGTGTTGCACATAGTCAATGCGCTGCGTTATGCATTCCTCGGTCACTCTGACCTATCGTGGTGGCCCGCGGTGGTCTTTCTCATCGTCGGCAACGCGGTACTTTACGTAAGTTGTCTGCAATACCTGAAGAAAGGTATGGGTATCCGCAATTAGCGGGTGAACCATGGAGATTCTGCGCTGGCAGGCCGGTAACGAACTCAAAAATTACCAATATATTATCTGCGATGACGAACGCAACGCAGTGCTCATCGACCCTCTCGACCCGACAGAAATACAGCGACTCGTCGCGCAGCAGAACTTGTCCGTTAAGGCAATCTTAATTTCGCACGAACACGACGACCATGCGGCGCTCGCCGGTCCATTGCAGAAAGTCTTCTCGACAAAAGTCATAAGTTCTCAACAGAACGTAGGTCGCATCGCCGCACAGCTAACCACGGTCGCCAACGGCGAAGTGCTCAGTTTCGGCGGCCTCAATGTACGCGCGATCGAAACACCGGGCCATACCGCAGGGCATATCGCCTTTGAAATCGGCGGCTTCCTGTTCACCGCAGACTGCCTCTTCCATGGGGGTTGCGGCCATTGCCGCAGCGCCGGAGCGAATATCGAAGAGCACTACCGCACTTTGCACGAACGCCTCGCACGCTTAAGGCCAGACCTCGTGCTGATGCCGGGCCACTACTATGCGCGGCGCAACCTCGATTTCAGCCTGCACGTCGAACCGGACAATGGTCGCGCGCGTGCATTGCGCGCACGGTTGACGACTGACAGCGATGAAATGGCGCACCAGACGACGCTCAAGCAAGAACGCGAGTATAATCCGTTTCTGCGGCTGTCACGGCGCAACCTGCGCGCGCGGATTTCAGAACTCACGG
>JAEUSA010000457.1 GCA_016788945.1 Leptospiraceae bacterium | reverse complement strand
AGACCAGACTTGTGTCCGAGCGACGACACTATACCAAATTACTTTTGCGCGCATTCAAAAACAGCAAAAAGCCTATGACAGAAAAACCGACCATGGGAAAAAACTCGGAGCAGCCTTTGCGGGTTCGAATTATATGGGTATTGCCTTTTCCGCGAAGAACAATGCTGCGGGGATTGCGTTCGATCAGGAGACCAAGGAGCAGGCGAAAATAAGATCGCTGGCCGAATGCAACTCAGCCGACTGCAAGTTTGTCGTTTGGGCCAGCGGCCGTGAGTCGTGCGTGAGTCTGGCGCGTGGTATGGCCGGAGGTTACGGCTATGCCTATGGAAAGGGGCAAGAGGATGCCGAAACGAAGGCGATAGATGCCTGCGAGGATTACGATGATGAGTGTACAGTACGCAAGACCGTTTGCGCATCAACCGGCGCTCTGAACTAAGCTCGACGCCCTGTGTCGAATGTCCACTCTGCCTCAATGGCCAAAGAAGAGGCGATCACCGTCAACGGCACCATCAAGAAGGCATTGCCCAATGCGATGTTTCTCGTTGAGCTTGAAAATGGCCATGAAATTCTGGGCCATATCTCGGGCAAGATGCGCAAACATTATATTCGCATTAATCCGGGTGATAAAGTATCCGTCGAACTTTCCCCCTACGATTTGACGCGCGGGCGCATCACCTACCGCGTCGCTTAAGAAAGCTTATTTTCGTTTTCTCCTATCTGCGTTCTTATCCAGCTCACAAATTCGTGAGCATAGTCAGAACTTTTGCCGGCGCCCATAAAAACCGCAGCGGTATTTTTTCCGTCGATTCGAATCAGTTCAGGTCTTAACTCTGGTATTGCATCTATCGCGCGAAACGGGGATTCTCGGAATTTCTGATACAAGTTTTCTGCCTGTGGGTAATCCGCCGCACGATCGCCTGAGACAAAAATCGGCAGCACCAACACATTACTGTTGTGCGCATAAGGCTTTAACGCGGTCTCGAACTCTTCGGAGAAATGGCAGAACCGGCTCAGGCGGTGCGGCTCCCAGAAAACCAACAGACGCTCATACTGCGGCGCAAGCGCCGCGAGCGTTGCAGCAATTTCCTGTGGGTGGTGCGCATAGTCGTCGATCACGGTAAGTTTGTTTCGGGGAAAAACGGCAAGCTTCTGCATGCGGCGATTCACACCGCTAAAATTTTGCAGCACATCAGCGATTATGTCGGGGGCGACAGCGAGTTTTAATCCTGTCTGCAGAACGAGCGAAGCGTTCATCAGGTTATGTTCGCCCGCAAGGCCGACGGGAAAAAATCTGCCGCCGAGTTGCAGAGCATGTTTTTCGGGGTGGATGCTTATTTGATTCCGCAGGGCGTTATCCGGTTCATGCATGAGGGCCGTAACAGCCTCGTCGCATTCTTTGGAAGCAGCGATCCATCCGCCATGGGCCAGCGCACTTTTGGCAAATGTTGTGAAGTCATCACGCAGCGTTTCGAGGCTTGCATGCACATCGGTATGGTCGAGATCGATATTGGTCACTAAAGCCGCTCGCGCAGCAATGGATAAAAAACTGCGGTCAGATTCGTCCGCCTCGATCACCAACACCGGCAGAGAATCGATGCGGCCCGCACCTTCGCGGTAGTTCGATTGCCAGGCGGGTACGGTGCCACCAATCAGCGCCGTCGGGTCGAAGCCGCCAGCTACCAACAGTTCGGCTATCCAGGCGCTGGTTGTCGTCTTTCCGTGACAGCCGGCAACGGCAATTGTGTAGTACTCAGCCGTGATCGCAGATAACAATGCATGCCGTGATTCGCAGCGCATTCCACTTTGTTCTGCGAACGCCCGCTCGGGGTCTTCGGGCTTAATCGCCGATGAATAATACACGTGCGCATCGCGTGCTATCCGCCCCGGATCAGAACCTACCCAAGTAGTTATGCCCTTCTCCGCGAGTTTGCGCAAATAAACGGAGTCGGTGGCATCCGAAGCGGTTATCTCGCAGCCGCTGCGCTTGAGCAGTAGCGCAAGACCGCTCATGCCAACACCGCCGGCCCCGATAATGTGCACTTTAGTGCCTGTAGTCCCTACGGCAGAGGGTGATAACGGGAGTGCGGGGGTCATCGATAAGGCTCTAAGACGCAGCCGTAACGATCGCCAGTGTAAGTGGCGGTCGTCGTGACGAACAGACCCTTCACTGTAACGCTGCGCTTTTCTTTGTCGAGGCTAAAGCTCTGTATCGGTATCCACTGGCGGGCAAAGTTGTGACATTGTTCAGGTGTTCCTTCGGTCACAAAATAACACGAACAAAATTCTTTGCTGTAGAACGCCGAAATGATGCGCGGGAATGCGGCACTGTGTTTATAGTTAATCAGCAAGTATACCGTAACAATCAACAATGCCGCCAGCAACACTTGTGCAATCCGCTTTAATATTTTTTTTATCATGGCGCGCGCTCCAAGATATTCTTCAGCAGACCGAGGTAACGGTTCTTGTCGAATGAGGTGTCACGGTCATCGCCGAGGCGTACGGCGACGATGTCGAGCGAAGGGATTACATAAAGAGACTGTCCCCAATGGCCAAGTGCGGCGAAGGTATCAGCCGGCGCGTCGGGCCAGGGCGGCTTCTGGCCGCGCTCGGGAATTCCAACGTTGATATACCATTGCGCCCCCGGATTATCTTTCGCGTCTTCGGGGTTGAGCTCTGTCGTGTAGTATGCGGGTGCCATGGTCGTCGTATAACGCACCCATTTTTCCGGCAGAATGCGCCGGCCCTGCCAAACACCGTCATGCAGGTAAAGGTAACCAAACCGTGCGAGGTCACGCGCAGTCGTGTAGACATAAGAGGACCCCACGGGTGTTCCGGCATTATCGCGTTCGAATGTCACGAAACGCATGCCTATAGACTTGCACAACTTGTTAAAAATCAGATCTTCAAACCGATCACCCGGTGGCAAAATGTAACCGGGCGGCGGTGGCGCGGAGTATACATTTTTTACAATTGCCATTAGCAGGTTACTGGTGCCACTCGAATAATACCAATGCGTTCCCGGCGTAAATGCCAGCTCCTGACTCGCAGCGAAAGCAGGCATATCGCTGCGGCCGCGCGTGTAGAGCATTGCAATGACCGATGATTTTAGCGGTGAACTTTCATAACCTTCAGACCAGTACAGCCCCGAACTCATGCGCAGCAGATGATCAATTTGAATCGCCTCTTTGCCGCCGCCCGAAAGCGCCGGGTAATATTGTGCCGCACTGTCGGCCACCTTCAGTTTACCTTCGGCCACCGCCATACCGACAAAAGTATTCACAAAACTTTTAGTGACCGACCAAACGAGATGGCGCCGGTTTTTGTGAAAATCTCTCGCATAGCGCTCAAACACGATGTTGCCGCCACGAACCAGTACAAATGCATCGGTGCGTATACCCCTGCGTTCATTTTCACTGCCCGTCGTCGTGAACAGATATTCTTCAAGAGTTTTCAGTTTTTCCCGGTTGATTCCCGCCTTTTCGGGTGAAAGCTCGTTCCATTCAGCCCCGGGGTAACTATTCGTTTTTGCCGCAGCCTCAAAATTCGCCGGCAGTGCCTCACGCACCTCCGCCGGTATCAACGGCTTCTTTGCGCAGGCCACAAGAAGGATTACGACCGCGAAGAGCAGGGCATTCTTCATGCCGGCCAAATCCCGTTGTGTTCACGGTGCAGCAATCGTTAATGCCTGATCTCTCGACCTGCTTGTAGGCCTCGATGCGGTGATTATTCCAAACGCGATATCAGTTCGTCGATTACCGAGTTTTTGCCGCGGGGTTTTTCTGCCGCTTTTTCCGCGGGCTTTTCTTGTGCGGGGTCTTCAACGAAAGGCTTTTGCCAGTCAATGCGGCTCGAAGCACGGGCCTGAATCTTCAGCGTTAAAGAGTAACGGGCCTCAATTTTTTTGCTTATGACGGGGGCGAGCATAGCCAATTCATTGGCAAAGGTGTTATGATCACAAAGCACGGTAAGTGTCTTGCCGTTCAGGTTAGCCACCATCGAATGGGTTGCAAGTAGCTTTCCCGCGAGCTCAGCCCAATCAGAGCGCAGGCGAGATAGAAGATACTCGCGTTCAGCCGCTTGCGCTTGTGAAGGGTGCACAACGCGAAGCATCTCGACCCAATCGCGGTTTTTCAGACGCTCTGCTTCGCGCTCGAGTTCGCCACGCCGGTTGTGCCGGCCAAACAGCGGGCGCAGAGGCCGCATGCTATTGCTTGCGCAGCGTGAACTTCTTCACATACTGTTTCTCAACGTTTACCTGTTTTAAGGGAAGCGGCAGGTTCTTGACTTCGGTAAACAGCGGAATCATGTCGTCATAGTGCGGTGATTCGGCGTTACCGGAAACGCCCATGTGCACGATTAATTGCGCCGGTTCATCGGCTGAAAAATCGACGATCATGCGCATCGCCGGAATCAACCACACGTCATGCGAATCACCCCACAAGTTGCCCGCTTGGTTGAGCGTATTGAGGTCGCCCCCTGCGGGCAGTGGTCCACGGTTGAGATATCGACTGAGAAAGCCGGCTTTTTTGGTAAACTGGTGCTGCCAGTAATACTTGTGTATGGCTCCCCAGCGCCATTCGCCACGGTTTGCACCCATTTGCTTTTCGCTCATGCGAATCGCCTCGGCGAGCGCTGCGGCAAAGATCATGGCTTTGGTTTCTTTATCGGCCGTTGCCGTGTTATCCCAGAACGGGCTGTCGTCGCGTCCTGTGAGGTGATCTTGTACCGCATTGTACGAGCGCTTGTTAATTGCCTGGAAGTTGATCCACAGATCGCTGCCATGGCCGCCCAGCTCGTCGGCAAAAGTAAGTACGGCGACCGCGGAGGCAAAATTCTGGTACACTGCCGCGGCCGCCGAATCTTTAGCGAGGTTCCCGTCAAAACCTCGCAGGATATTGATCGCCTCAACGGCTTTCAGGTTGTCGGCTGCCGGCAACTGGTCAATTGCCTGCGTCAGCTCGTTGCTGAATCCGGGTGCAAAAAGCAGATCGTGTACGCGCTTTGCCGTGAGCGACATCACATCGCCTTGAAAGCGCCCCATATCTTCGGCAGTGAGTTTTTCGCCTTTAGCCAGAAGCTCTTTAGCACGATCAGCCCGATCGCCACCGTACCACGAAGAAGATACCCAGAGCTCGGTCGCATCGTCCCAAATCTTGTGGTTCGCGGTTGCGACGAAACCTTCTTTAGGGTTCAGCGCAGACGGATTTTCTGATGGCGCATAAAAACCATCCCATTCATTTTCTCCCGTCCAGCCGATGCGCGGCAAAAGGCCGCTGGCACCTTTGCGCGCGGGATATTTTCCTGTCGCTACCCAGCCGATATTTTTCTCATCTGCGTAGACCACGTTGAGGTAAATACCGGTAACCTTGTCGAGCGCCGCACGCGCGGCTTTCATATTGCGCGCCGAAGCCATTTCAAAGATGCCATTGAGTGTCGTCTCGCGTGAACCGACGCTCGTACGGTATGCGAGACCATAGTCGCTGCGCAGGTTGAGCGCGAGATGCACATCGGGAAAAGGCCGCAGAAACGCTTCATTCAGCAGAACACCGTGCCGGGTCTTGATGCGTTTAAAGGTGTGTGATTTGCCCCCGCGAATCTGAATGGTTTCGGGCGTGACCTCGGCGTTTTCCCATTTACCTTTGTATAGGTATTGTAGCGTACCGGCAGGGGTTGTGCTGATGGTATCGGGAGCCTCGCGCATTTGCTCGAGAAAGATATCTTGGTTATCTGCCATGACCATGGTTGCACCCCATGCGATGCTACCATTGGTGCCAAGGGCGACGATCGGCGTACCGGGCAGCGCCACACCTGCGGCGCGGTATTCCGGGCATTCGAGATTCATCATATACCACATGGCAGGTACTGTCATTTGCAGATGCGTGTCATTCGCCAGCAGCGACTTACCGGTGCTCGTTTTCTGCGGTGCGACAACCCAGTTATTCGAGGCAGGCAACGAAGGCAGTAGGGCCTGCCAGAGGGCGGCGGCGTTCTCGATCTGTTCTGCAGGCAAAAGTTGTGCGCGTGCAGCATCAATCACCGCGCTGATTTTCTTGAGATCGAGTTCTTTGAGCGCACTCGCCTCTTCTAAGGGCAACGGTTCACCGGCATAAATCGGGAACAACCACGCAGCTTTTTCTAATCCCAATTGTGAGGCGAATTTGAGGAATGCAATTTCTTCGATATGATTCGTCGCGAGCAGAAACGAGAACAACTGATAGAGTGCCAGCGAATCTTCCGGTTTCCATTCTTCATTCTTCATGCCGAGCAACAGGTATTCAAATTGCCGCTTAGGAAATAGTTTGCGCTGGGCATTTACACCGGCAGCGTACGAGCGCAGCATACGTTGCAGTTTCGGCTCGAGAATCTGGAAGTTCTTTTGCGTCAGGTTGGCAAAACCGAGTGAGCGCATATAGATATCAATACTGAGTGTTTCATCGCCCAACACTTCGGATAAGCGACCATAGGCCATTCGCCGCAGAAATTCAATCTGAAAACCGCGGTCGGCCGCCATCGTGAAGCCGGCGCCAAATGCCATATCATCGAGATTCTGCGCCTTGATATGCGGCACGCCATGGGCATCGCGGCGAATTTCCACATCGGCACTGATCGCCTGTACGCTCACTGAGCCTTCTTCGGGCATGACGCTGTTTTTCAAACGTATACGCAGCCAAACGTATGAGCCGGCGAGTACGATCACCAGTAATAAAGCGGCGTATCGCCATAAACGCCGCTTTGGGCGAAATACCGGTTCATCGTTGATGGCACTCGACTCGCGTGCGTCGGTCTTGCGAGTCTCTTCGGTCTTGTTTACCTGAAACAGTGCGGAAAGTTCGGCTTCAGAGGTGGGGTCGCCATCTTTCAGCCTCGTGGCCGGCCTGGCTTTTTTAGGATTTTTTTTCGGAGACTGCTTTTTAGGTCGGCTTTTTTTTACCGGTTTGTTACGCGCCATCGAGGGAAATTCGGCGCAAAAGTCAGATTGGCAACTCTATTTCAAACGCGACCAGTTCGGGTGTAGTACCCTCATCTTGCGCATAGTTTTCTACACTCGTACAGCGTAGCTTTCCGTTGTGCATATGTATGATCTTCTCAACCAGCGTTAGGCCCAACCCGAATTCGAGAGTCGGATACTCTTCGCGCAATACGCGCGTTAAGCGGAAAAAGGGCTCAAAAATCATTTTCCGAAATTCTGCAGGAATTCCCTTCACCGTTTGGCCGTCGGTCGTGTTCGGCGCGTTCAGCACCGTGACCAGAATATGCGTGAACCGGTTCTCGATGAGAATCGTCACTTCGGTTCCTGAGTCAGAAAATTTTAATGCGTTCAGAATGAGTTCACGCATCGCCCGGCGCATGAACTCCCAGTTCATGCGCAGCATCTCCCCTGCAAAGCGCGGCGGCAGTTCGTTGAGCACCACCGTGTGGCCCCTCAGGTTAATTACCGGAGCCAGTTCAAAAATTAAATCCCCGACAATCTTGTGGAATTCGCCGAGTGATACGTCATACAAAACAAAGTTCTGCGATACCAGAAGGTTGAGTTCTGAAAAAACCTCGATCATCGCGTTGACTGCACCCTGATTATCGAGAATCATATCTACGATGTCTTTGCTGATGATATAATTCGAGCCATCCGGCGTCAGCGGAGAACCGCTGATCATGGCGATGAGGGTAGTCAGCGCACCGACTCCCCGCCCCTGCGAGAATGAAGTGAAAATATGACCAAACAGTGCCCGGTCAAAGCGGTCTTTTTGCCGCATGACGAGGTGTTCGACGACTTGACGATTGGCGAGGCGAACACGCAAGAACTCGGCGCGTTCACGCTCAACCGCTCTTGCCGCCGCATCCGTTTTTGCGCGATCAAACGCACGTTTGAGTACATTCTCCAGCTCTGTTTGTTGAACCGGCTTCAGCAAATAGTCATATGCTCCCAACCGCATGGTATCGATAACAAACTGCACCTTATCTTCAACGGTGAGCATGACAACCACCGGCGGATTCGGTACTTCTTTCAGTTGTCTGAGCACATCGACACCCGAAGCATTTCCAGGTAAATAAATGTCACAGAGCACTACTTCAGGATGAACTTTCCCGTAGGCGTCAAAAGCCGCCTCGGCATTGGGTGCAAAATTCAGAAAATAGGGAAGCGGAGCAAGAATGCGTTCTATTAGCCCTTGCTGGACGGGATCATCTTCAATGACCAGTAGCGGCTGTTTCTTCACCATCCTTAATATCGTCTGATTGGGTGGTGGTCTCAAGCAAAGCGCAAAACCGGTAAGCAGGCTCCAGTCGCCAGCCAACCATATCTTTTGCGTTGCTCTATGCTTTAGACAATATGGATATCAACGCGCTTGCTCGACATGTTGCCGGTATTTTGCAGCTCGATTTCATACTGACCGACAGAAAGTTGAGAGAACCACGCAAAGTCGTCGCGCAACGGAATCGATTGCAGTAACCTGCCCTGCCGGCGCAGATTAATAAACTTCGGACGCGGGCGGTAATTCTGCAGCTTTACGGTGAGCATCACGGTTTCATTGCCGTCTTTTACCACCTGATAGAGCAGGTCACCCTGCTTGGCTTCGCTGGTCATGAATTGCAGGGCCCCGGTTGCACCACCGCGCGCAACGGCCTCGCCAGTCGAACGCACGGCGACCATTTCATCGCTGTTCGTCAGATTATACAGGTCGCGAATATGGCCCGCGATCAACCTTAATCCGTCTTTGAGGCGAATGACAATAGTCGATTCTTCTTCTGCCGGCGCAGTCGCGTAAATGCGGTTCATGACGATCTGTTTGAGGTATGCAGGTGTCGGGATCATCGGCCTGTCGCCCCAAGTGAAGAGAAAGGCGAGCGTATCTTGAAACAACCCGAAGTCGGCGTTGCTCGACTTGATCGTCTGCCATGCTTTGCTGCCTGTCAGCTCTTTCTCAATCAACCGTGGATCATCGACGCTGAAAAACTTTTCTGCCATTTCGACAATCTGGTGTACGGGTAATTTAAAATCTTGCGTTTCGGCGAGGGTTTTCTGGCGCTTGTTGACAGCCACCATTGTTTCGAATTGCACAAGCATTTCGAGGGCCGACAGGTTCTCGCCGGCGAGTTTGATGGCTTCGCCTTGACGCTTTTCGTCGAGGTATAATTTCAATAATTTGGAGTATTCCGCTGGGCTCAACTTGGTGAGACTTTCACGCCTGTTCTTCGCTTTCACAACATCCCCCACACTTAACGACCTTTAATATTTTAACTGACGGGCAGACTATCGGTTTTACGACAGAAAAATCCCCATGAAACTGGTCACCATTTCTATAAGCCACTATGTCGAAAAGGTGAAATGGGCGCTCCATCGGGCGGCTCTCTCGTATACAGAAGAAAGCCATATACCCGGCCTACACGCACTCATTACCCTATGGCATACCCAGGGACGGCATAGAGCTACCCCGGTGCTCATCGATGGCGATCAGGTCATACCCGATTCGACGGCGATACTCGCGCATTTAACGACAAAATATGGCCAAAAATGGCTCTACGCCCCGGCAGATGCGCTCGAGCTCGAAGAGAGGTTTGACCGCAATATCGGTCCGCATACCCGCCGGTTCATTTACCAGCAACTGTTTGACAGTGGCCTTTCTGTGGCTGACATCTTTGCGCAAGATGTAGTTCCGGCTTGGCAAAAGGCATTGCTACCCTTGGTGGCGCCCGTGATCAAAGAGGGTATGATCCGCGATATGGCGATACATCCTCTTGCTGCTGAAAATTCACGCATTACATTCGAGAAGGAATTCGAATTTGTTGCAGATAGACTGCGTGATGGCAGACCTTACCTGTGCGGTGATCAATTGTCGGCTGCCGATCTTGCATTCGCTGCATTATCGGCACCGGTGATATTGCCGAAAGGGTATGGTGCGCGGCTTCCCGACCCTGACGATGCCGGGCCCGAAGCGAAGGCGGTGATTGAAAAATACCGCGCGACTCCCGCAGGGCAGTTTGTGCTGCGCTTGTACAGGGAAGAGCGTCAAAAGCCCGCCAAAAACTATTGACAACGCCCGCAAAAAAAAAGCCTTCACTCATGGCCCGTCAATCCGCTGGCGACAGCTACTATACCATAATCCGCGGCAAGAAATATGACCGCCGCATGCTCGAACTTGCTGAAGGTCTAACTTCAGGCCGCGGCGACGGCCGTATCTCGATCAATGACGCCAAGAATCTGCTGCGCGTGGTAAAAGACGCGAATAACTATTCGCCTACCGAAAAGGCGACGATGGAGTATATACGCAGGCACTTCAAATTCACCAAAGAAGGTGATGAATATTTCCGCAATGAAATCCGCAAATGGGCTGCCTCGAAGGGTAAAAAGAAGGCAACAGCCAAATCTAAAAAGGCCGGTGCAGATGAAGCGGCTCCTGCTGCAGCCATGGCGGCCGGCACTGCGGTAAGCTCTGCATCCGCAGCGATGCCGACGACGAGTGGCGGCGAAAGCAAACCACAAGGTTCTGCACTGAAAACAATCTTGATCGCTCTGATCTTACTTGCGGCAATCGCTGCGGCGTTCTACTTCTTCGTTTACAAAAGCGGATGCGCGCCATCGCGCCCTGCGGCCAACGAGGTTGTGCCAGTCACTTCGCAGCCGCCCACCCCGGCACCTGCAGCCCCAGCTGCAACGTCGACTCCGCCTGCATCTGCACCGGCGCCCGTTGCGGCAAAACCCGCCACACCTGAGCCGAAAGGCGAAGTTGCAGCGGATGTCAAGGCGTACGTTGAAAAGGCACGCGTGTTGTTTGTGGCCGAGAAGACTGTGCTTAGCCCGACTTCCGAAAAGGCACTCGACGAACTTGCTGCGAAACTCAAAGGCAGCAGCGCCAAACTGCAGATTACAGGACATACTTGCTCTTTGGGGCCCAAAGAACTCAACCAGAAAATTTCTGAGAAACGCGCCAATGTCGTCAAAGACGCTCTGGTGGCACGCGGGGTTTCCGCCGCACAGATAGAGACTCGTGGCGTGGGCGATACGCAGCCGGTCGGTGACAACAAAACCGTTGCCGGTCGGGTGGCAAACCGACGCGTGGTGTTTAAACTGCTTAATTAAAAAATAAACAAAGGTGGTATTCCGATGAAACGATTTTCCCGCATAGTGGGATTCATATCCCTGCTGTCTGTTCTCTCTGCGGTGCCGGCATTTGCCGAAACACAACCGCCCGTCGCCGCCTCGGGCGAAGTGAAGACACCCGCCGCCGCAACGGGCGGGCATGGGGCAGCGGTGGCAGATCCGCAGAAAGAACTCGGCAAACAGCTTTCGCTCTATACTGTTATTCCGTTCGTGCTGATTCTTCTGGCGATTGCGGTTCTGCCGCTTGTGATTCCGCACCTGTGGGAATCGAATCTGGTCAAAGCGGTCATCAGTTTGTTGTTGGCGTTGGTCATGGGAGCATACTTGGTTACTCTCGGGCACCTTGGCATCGAGGTGATCGTTGAAACTCTGAAAGAATACTATGCCTTTATATGCCTGCTCGTCGCTCTGTTTACCATTTCAGGTGGTATTTATGTCGAAGGCGATTTGCGTGCGACACCGCTCACCAATACCGTCATCTTAGGTATAGGTGCTGTGATCGCATCTTTCATCGGTACCACCGGAGCCTCGGTGTTGTTGATCCGTCCGCTCATTCGCACCAACAAAGAGCGCAAGCATACAATCCATATTTTCGTCTTCTTCATTCTGCTGGTATCGAATGTCGGCGGCGTGCTGTTACCCGTGGGTGATCCGCCGTTGTTCATGGGCTACCTCTATGGTGTGCCGTTCTTCTGGACATTGATTAAACTGTGGCCGGTATGGCTCACGGCAGTATCGATCTTACTGCTCATCTTCTTCGTATGGGATCTCGTCGCCTATAAGCGCGAAACGAAATCGGACATTCGCAAAGACGACCAGAACGAAGCACCACTCAAGGTGCATGGCGCATTTAATTTTGTGCTGATACTCGGTGTGTTGATGGCTGTAGTTTTCCTTAAAGACTACCAAACTTCGCATGGCACGCTGGCAATGGCTTGGTTGCAACAACCGACCATGTTGGGTTTTGCGCTGTTGTCTTTTGTGCTCGACCATATGAAAAAAGTCAAATTGACGAAGGCTCATGAAGAACAGTTGATTGCACGCATGGAAAAAGAGGGTGTAAACGCGCAGAACATGCGACTGCTCACTCACTACCACCCGCACACACCCCGCGATAAAAATCATTTCGGCTTCGCGCCGATTATTGAAGTCGCCGCGCTGTTTATCGGTATTTTCATCACCATGATTCCGGCGCTCTGTATTCTCAAAGCGCGCGGCGCAGAAACCGGTGTCACGCAGGCATGGCAGTTCTACTGGATTACCGGTGGCTTAAGTTCTTTCCTTGATAACGCGCCGTCGTACGCGACGTTTTTTGCCCTCGGGCAGGGAGTGACCGCGAATATGGGTGCAGCTGCGGGACAAGTTGTTCAGGCGACAACGGGTGCGATCAACGAGACGATACTCGTGGGCATTTCGGTGGGTGCCGTGTTCTTCGGGGCTAACACGTATATTGGCAACGCACCTAACTTCATGGTCAAGGCGATGTGCGAAGAATCTAAAATCAAGATGCCATCGTTCTTCGGCTACATGGCGTATACCATTGCAATTCTGGTGCCGGTGCTGGCATTGATCCACTTCTTGTTTCTGCGCTGATGCTCGGCATTCGCTTCATCAAGTTCGACGCGATGACCTATGTAATTCATTACAAGAAGGGTCGCGTCGCTCGTGAGGGGCGGGGTCTTGCGTTTTATTACTATGAACCGTCGAGTTCGATTGCGGCGATACCGCTGGGTTCAAACGATGTGCCGTTTATTTTTAATGAACAAACGCAAGATTACCAGACGATTTCAGTACAGGGGCAGGTTTCGTACCGTGTGAAAGACGCGAAGAAACTTGCCGAAGTCCTCGATTTCACCGTCGATGCCGAAGGCATATACAAAAAAGACGAATCGGAAAAAATCACACAGCGCATTATCAACGAAGCACAGACTTCCACTTCAGCGCTTGTGCATTCATTGACGCTCAAAGAGGCGATTCGCGGGGCAAAGTCGATCGAAGAAAAAATTTCGGCCGGGTTGAAAAATGCGGTAGCAGTCGATGCATTGGGTCTGGAAATTCTCTCAGTAAACGTACTCGCGGTTAAGGGTACACCCGAAATGGAACGTGCGCTGGAAGCGGAGACACGCGAGGCCCTACAGCAGGGCGCCGATCAGGCGATTTACGCTCGGCGTAATTTTGCCGTCGAACAAGAACGCAAAATTAAAGAGTCAGAACTCAATACTGAGATTGCTGTAGAAGAGAAGAAGAAACAGATTGTTGAAAAGAAAGCGGAGACAGAACTTTTAACTGCAGAAAATAACCGCAAGCTGCGCGAGACCAAAATCAAAGCAGACATCGCCGTAGAAACCGAGCGCCAAAAGCTCATCGATACAAGGGTGCAGAATTCGCGCAAAGAGGCTGACGCGCAGGGTTATGCAATCGAGACTCTGCTCAAACCGTACCGCTCGATGGATTGGAAGACCCTTGCAGCGATCGGTAAAGAATTTAACGCCAATTCGCAAGTGGCAATGGCGTTCAGACTATTGGCTGAGAACGCCGAAAAAATCGGAACCCTAAAGATTACCCACGACCTCCTGCAATCACTGACCAATTCTAAGGACACATGATCCAGGTCGCATCGCGACCTGGATCATGTGTCCTTATTAAATATGTTTGAATTTGCCATCATTGTCCGCAGCAAAACTCGGCGCGAGCTGCTGCAGGAAAAATTTCAGACGCATGCGCAGGCTAAATTTTATGTAGAACGCTCGGGTGGTACCA
>JAEUSA010000444.1 GCA_016788945.1 Leptospiraceae bacterium | reverse complement strand
AGTCGATCTCGTTGTGAAAGGTGGTAACTACGGCTGGAACATTCGTGAAGGAATGCACTGTTTTGAACCTAAGGAAAACTGCGCGACGCAGAATTTACGCGATCCGGTTTATGAGTATGGCCGCGCCGAGGGACAGTCGATTACAGGTGGTTATGTTTATACGGGCGATGAAATACGCGAGTTGAAGAATCGTTATGTTTTCGCCGATTTTGTTAGCGGTCGCCTGTGGGCAATCGACCTGCCCGAAAAACCTGACGGCAAAGCGGAGAAAGCTTTTACGCTCGGCCAATGGCCCCTGTTGCCTTCGACATTCGGGCGCGATGCAGGGGGCAATATTTATGTGGCAGACTTTGGTACCGGAAAAATTTTCCGCCTTGCAGCGAAATAGTCAGTGATGCCTGAGGCTCTTGATCGATGCCGACAGGCGAAACGAACCAGCACCCAATACGTTTAATATCACAGAAGTATTCCAGATTCGGAGCAGCAGTGCATCGAGTTTCGGCAAAAAACCGCCGCCTAACATGAACGCGACGATCGCGAAGGAAAATCCTACATCGATCGCGTTGCCGAGATCTTGCCAGTAAGAGCGCTCGTCTTGCCCGGGTTTTTTCACCAGCCGTACTGCGAGCGAGAGCAGGCAGACATCGGTGAGCCGCCGGCCACGAGCGAGCAGCGACAACAAATTCATCGTATTGAGAACGCTGTCGACAATACCCCATACGGTTAGCCAGACTTGCCCGAGGCCCAACCCCGCAATAATCTTGAACGCACAGAAGGGTGCCCCGACCGTGAGTATTTCAAAAACTGCTGCAATCATGTCTGCCTTACTTCTTGACAGTGCTAACGTTGCGGTTCACCCGACTCTAAACTAAACGACACAGGGGATGTTATGAAAAAACTTCTTATATGCGGACTCGCTTTCGCATCGATAGGTCTGACCAGCATGACTTTTGCCAAATCGCGTGCCAAAAGCAGCAAGAGTTCAAGTAAGACAAGCAGCGCAAAAAGCGATGCACCCGCCAAAAAAAATTCTGATACGACGAAAGGCAAGCAGAGCAGCAACCGTAAGCCTGCTAAACAGCACCGCTGCAAACTTCCGGATGGTAAGATCGATACCAGCATGTCACAGGAAGATTGCATTAAGGCGAATGGTAAGTGGGTAAAATACTAATTCGACTTTAATTTTGCTTCGAGTGCCGCGATTTCTTCCATCAGGCGCGGCACGATTTCTGCCTCGGTGATTTTGCCTTTGCTCTCGCCTTTGACGTAGAGTATTGCAGAACCCGAGCCGGCCGAAATACCAATATCGGCCTCTTTCGATTCACCCGGGCCGTTGACGAGGCAGCCCATGACCGCGACTTTGAGCGGCGTCTTGATATGCGCGACGGCTTTCTCGACTTCTTGAGCGATACGAAACAGGTCGACTTCGAGACGGCCGCAGGTCGGGCATGAAATCAGCGTGACGCCGAAACTCACGAGGCCCAGCGAGCGCAGAATTTCACGCCCGACTTTGACTTCTTCTGCGCCGTCGGTGGTGAGGCTCACGCGAATCGTGTCGCCGATTCCTTCAGCAAGTAATCCGCCGATGCCGATCGATGACTTGATCGTGCCCTGCCAGCT
>JAEUSA010000345.1 GCA_016788945.1 Leptospiraceae bacterium | reverse complement strand
GAATACGGTAACCCGCCGCCGCGGCATTTTTTAGCGACGGAATCAGCGGTGCCTTCGCAGCATCGTTTACGGAGACAAAGATCGTGCCTTTGGCCGGCAGCTTCTGACCCGCGGCGAATTGCGCCTTAAAAAATGCTTCGGGCACGGTGCGGCCGATACCCATAACTTCACCTGTCGATTTCATTTCGGGTCCGAGAATCGTATCGGCACCTGAAAATTTCTTGAACGGTAAGACGACTTCTTTGACGTAATAAAGATCGGGAATAATTTCTTTGGTAAAACCCAGCGATGCGAGTGTGTGCCCCAACATCAACTTCGTCGCCAGTTTAGCCAACGGCATGCGGATTGCTTTTGAAATGAACGGTACAGTACGTGAGGCGCGCGGATTAACCTCGAGTACGTATACCACATCGTCGACTATCGCATACTGAATGTTGATGCAACCGATGACACCGAGTTCGAGGGCAATCGCCCGCGTCGTGGCGCGCAGTTCGGCGAGCATCTTTTCGGGAATATTTTTTGTCGGTAAAATACAGGCACTGTCACCCGAATGTACTCCAGCCTCTTCGACGTGTTCTAAGATGCCGGCAATAACGACGTCGCGCCCGTCTGAAAGTGCGTCGACGTCGACCTCGAGAGCACCGGAAAGAAACTGGTCGATCAGTACCGGACGTTCGCGGCTGACCTCGACGCTCGTCTGCATATATTGCCTGAGCTGGCCTTCATTGTGCACGATCATCATCGCACGGCCACCGAGTACAAATGATGGCCGCGCCAGCACGGGATAACCGATGGCACTCGCTGCCGCCAACGCCTCTTCGAGTGACGCAGCCATTTGTCCCTGTGGCTGTCTGACCTTCAGTTTCGCGATCAGTTCATTAAATAACTTGCGGTCTTCGGCGCGCTCGATGTTTTCAAAGCTCGTACCGAGTATTTTGACTCCATGCGCGCTGAGCGCCTTGGCAAGCTTCAACGGTGTCTGGCCGCCGAATTGCAGAATGACGCCCTTAACTTCGCCACGCTTTGATTCTTCACGGTAGATGTGCATCACATCTTCGACCGTCAGTGGTTCGAAATAAAGGCGATCAGACGTATCGTAATCCGTTGATACTGTTTCGGGATTCGAGTTGACCATGATACTTTCGATACCGATTTCTTGCAGTGCAAAGCTCGCATGGCAGCAGCAATAATCGAATTCGATTCCCTGACCGATTCGATTCGGGCCACCGCCGAGAATCAGTACTTTCTGCTTATCGCTGACTTCGGCTTCATTTTCTGTTTCATAGGTAGAGTACATGTAAGGAGTGAACGATTCAAACTCCGCCGCGCAGGTATCAACCCGCTTGTAGACAGGAACCTGCCGCGCCGAAACGCGCGCCGCGGCAATCTCTGCTTCGGTGCGGCTCAGCAACTGCTGCACCTCGTGCATTTTGCCCATGAAGGCCGATGACCCCTGCTCGAGATGGCTGAGCTCTTTTGCCGCAGCTTCTACCGTCTTGATACATTTAAGATATGCCAGCTGACGATCGTGAAAACCTGCCTGTTTCGCTTCGCGCAGCAGATCGTCAGGTAACTGCCCGCGGCTGTATGCGGCGCTGATGCGCTCTTCAAGCAACAAGATGCGGCGCAGCTGCGTCAAAAACCAGGGATCAATGAATGTACGCTGGTAAATTTCGTCCTGTGAGAAGTTACGCACCAATGCTTCGCGTAGGTACAGAATGCGCGTATCGGAAGGTATGCTGATTTTTTCCAGTATGTGTTTGCGTTGGGCCGCTTCATCGCCCATGCGCAGAATTTCGAGTGCAATTTCGAGATTGCCATCGGCACCCCAGCCGTAACGCCCGGTTTCGAGCGAACGCATGGCTTTTTGAAAAGATTCGCTGAACGTACGGCCAATTGCCATCGCCTCGCCCACCGACCGCATCTGCGTATCGAGCACGCGTGGGGTTTCGGGAAACTTCTCAAAAGTAAAGCGTGGAATTTTGGTTACGACGTAATCGATCGTCGGCTCAAAGCTGGCAGGAGTTTTTTTGGTAATGTCGTTGGCAATTTCGTCGAGAGTATACCCGACCGACAGCAATGCCGCTATCTTCGCAATCGGAAATCCGGTTGCTTTCGAAGCGAGCGCCGAAGAGCGAGAAACCCGCGGATTCATTTCGACGACCATAATCTGGCCGTCTTTCGGGTTCACGGCAAACTGGATATTGGACCCCCCGGTTTCGACACCGATTTCACGAATGATCTTAATCGCGAGATCGCGCAGGTTCTGGTATTCTACATCAGAAAGTGTCTGCTGCGGTGCAACCGTGATTGAATCGCCGGTGTGAACGCCCATGGGGTCAAGATTTTCGATACTGCAAATAATGACGACGTTGTCGGCCTTATCGCGCATCACTTCGAGCTCGTATTCTTTCCAGCCGAGAATGCTCTGATCGATCAATACTTGACTCGTCGGGCTTTCGGTCAGGGCCTTCGAAACCATCGCGATATATTCTTCACGATTATAGCAGATACCACCGCCGCTGCCGCCCAGAGTAAATGATGGTCTTAAGATGGCGGGTAATCCGATGCGGTCGATGAGCGCGAGCGCTTCGTCCAAGCTGGTGACAATGCCCGATTCGGGCATAGCGGCGCCGATTTTTTCCATCGCTTCTTTAAATAGTTTGCGATCTTCGGCTTTCTTAATGGCTGCTTCATTCGCGCCTATTAGCTCTACATTATATTTTTTCAGCACGCCCGCGTGCACCAACGATAGCGCGGCGTTCAGAGCGGTTTGTCCACCGACCGTGGGCAGCAGGGCATCAGGGCGCTCGACCTCGATGATTTTGGTGAGATAAGGCAGTGTAATGGGTTCGACGTAGACCCGATCGGCGAGCTCAGGGTCGGTCATGATCGTCGCCGGGTTTGAATTGATCAGGACAACCTGATAACCCTCTTGTTTGAGCGCCTTTACCGCCTGTGTGCCCGAATAATCAAACTCGCAGGCCTGGCCGATCACAATCGGCCCGGATCCGATAATCATGACTTTCTTGATATCGGTGCGGCGCGGCACGCGTCATTCCGGACTTTGTAGACAGGCGGTCAAAAAGAGTGAGAATTATCCGCACCAGCCTCGGTCAACAGCCCACGGCACAAATACCCCGATCGCAGAACGTCCGAACGCATTGACTTTCGGTCGCCGCATAGATGCCGTCCGTGGCAGCGGCGACCCGCAGTCATCCATGACTTTCGGTCGCCGCATGGATGCCCTCCGTGGCAGCGGCGACCCGTAGTCATCCATGACTTTCGGTTGCCGCTGGCGTGCGCGATTTTACAGGGTACCGAGGCTCGCGGTTGTCATCCGAGAACCGCTGCCTTCAGAAACCGATTGAGATCATGAGCCTGAAACCGTATAAAAATTCTGTGACGCAGAGCTGGCGCACTTTCTGGGCGGCACCCGGCCGACGTATCGAGTTGTTTTTCTCCTTTATCATTTTGACCAGCGTCATGCTATCGAAGCTGCGCTTTCTGCAATTCAATGAAACGCGCGCCGGGCGCGTGCTGCGAGACCCATTGCTCAATATTTTTACCCCGCTCGATCTGAGCGGATTGATCTTTTTTCTGATCTACCTCGGTATCATCTGCGCGATTATCGTGTTGTTACCCCACCCGGGCCGAATTTTGATCGGCATGCAAGTCTATACCGTCTATGCCGCCCTGCGTATGCTGGCAATGTTCATTGTGCCGCTTGAACCCCCCGAAGGTATTATTCCGCTGACAGACCCTTTGATGAGTTGGGCGAGCACTGGGGTGCAGATGAACAAAGACCTATTTTTTTCGGGGCATACGGCAACGATGTTCATTCTCTATCTGATGCTGCCCCCGGGCAGATGGCGCTGGGTGTTTCTCACCGGGGTGTTTGTTATGGCGACATCGCTGATCATTCAGCGCGTGCATTATTCCATCGACGTCATTGCCGCGCCGTTCTTCTGTTTTGGTGCACACGCCTTCGTGCTGCGCATGCGCAAAATCGCCGGCCTCGGCATGCACTTTTAGATTATTTAATACGACTGATGCCTGTCCAGCGTTTGGGCGGATTTTCCATCAGGTAATCGCAGCGCGATAGATAGAGCGGGGGAATATTATCTTCGGGACAGCGGGCCGCGCAGGCTGCGAAGAGAGAACGCGCTTCGCTAAAATTGCCTGCCTTATACTGAAACAGCGCTACCTGATACTCAGCAAGGTATGCACTCTTTTTTTCCTGAATCGGTAATGGATCAAAATCGAACGATTCATAAAGAACAATCGGCTGTTTTTTTCCCCGAACAATGACACTATCGAGTTCACGCAGCAGATACGATTCAGGATTCTTGAGGCGTTTATACACTGCATCGGTCAGCAGAAACGGGGTGCGAAAAACTTTTGTGAGCCGCTCGATGCGGCTGGCAAGATTTACCGTATCGCCGACGACGGTCATCTGCAAGCGTTTTTCCGAACCGACAGTACCAAGCATCAGCCTGCCAAAATGCAGCCCCATTCCCGTGTCGATCGGTGCATAACCCTGATTTCTGCGGTGCGAGTTATAGACTCTGAGTTCGATCCGCATTTCAATCGCAGCCTTCAGCGCGTTTTCAGCGTCAGGGAAAAGAGCCATGATTTCATCGCCGATGAACTTATCGACAAACCCGCCATAATTTTCGATCGATGGGTTCATGCGGCTGAGATACGAATTGAGAAAGCGAAAAGTATCAGCGGCGGTCATTCCTTCAGACAAACCGGTGAAATTGCGGATGTCGGTAAACATCAGCGCCATTTCCTTTTCGATAAAATCGCCCTTTTCAATCGTGGTGAGATCGGTTTTTTCGAGCAGCTCCAGAAACTCTGCAGGTATGAAACGCGCTACGGAAGAATCGGTTTGTACTGCGTCATCGTTGGGCATAGCGCAAAAAATCCCCAAAATGGGAATGCCAAACATTTGCGGACATGAAAACCTGCCGTCGAGAATTAACCCTGCTCTTAATAACAAAGGCAAAGCACATAAGCGGGTAAGACATTACACCCAGAAAGATCATCGGTCATCCAAGCAAGAATATTAGAATCTGAGAAGCCGCGGCGACCGGGCACCGACGTGCTCACGGTACCGTTGGTACAATTGTTTGTTCCGTCAAACGTACCATTACTCGAGTTGGAGAAACTCCACCAGTAAGTCGACACTGGCATCACACCTGCCGCTGCAAGGCCCGAGGGCGCGATGGGCTGTGTTAGCAGATTCGCCCAATCGCTGTCGACCAGGACTCCCGTAAGGCTTTGGATGGGTTTCATTACGGGCACGCCATAATTCGCTGGCATATCTTGGATTTCGTCGGCGGCCGAAATTGAAATGAAGGCGCGAACATTCATACATGAATTGTCGGGAAAGGTAATGCCGCCGCGCGCCGTGCTACAGAGACTATCGGAGCCAGCGCGTGCATTGCCCGGAGTGCCGCCTGCCGTAGCTAAATCACCGTTGAATGTGGTATTTGTCCGGAACAGGTAGATCGCCGCGGAGCCGTTGCCGGAACCGCTGCCAGTCTTGCCCGTCGAGCCGGGATTTTCGATTTTGTCCAGCAGGCCATGGTTGTTGCATCGGACCAGAACCAGCAGAAAGATAAACAACCAAGAATACAATATTTCCGCTTTTGCGTTCACGGCTACAGTAAATCTGTCTCCCTCCTATGGGCAAGGATTTCCGCTCGCCATAGCGCAATAAAAGTGAACAATGGTTCAACATGAATGACCTCGACCTGATGACGGAAATTGAAAAACTCGCGCATGTTCTGCGCGTCGCACCTGACCGGCTGCAATATCTGCGTTCGCTGACACTCGACGATTTTCGCAGCCTCAACCAGTCAATCTCTGACCGCCTGCTGACCGATTCGTCAGATGTGTGGGCCAAGCTGGCCGGCGTCGCGAAATTTATGCCCAACTTTATCAATGCGCAGGTCGCCAAGTCGTTACTTGGCCCCAATATCACGGCGAACCTCACCTACCACGTCGACGTCAAACAGGCAGTCTCGATCGCCAAGAGCCTCAATATTGAATTTCTCGCGCAGGTCGCTGAAAACCTCGTGCCCGCTCGCGCTCAGCACATTATACAGGCGTTTCCTATGGACGTGCTCGTGAGCCTGACACGCATTCTCACGCGCGAAAAAAAATATTTTACCATGGGCGCATTCGTCGACTACATGGATCACGACAAAATTATCGCGCTCTCGAGAGAGATCCCCGATACCGAATCGCTACTGCGCGTAGGGCTTTACACGCAGAACAAAGCGCACGTGGCAAAATTGGCCGACAGCTTCAGCGACGAAAAGGTTGTCGAGATGATTGAAACCGCTCAGCGCAAAGACCTGTGGCCGTCGCTGATCGGCCTTCTCGCGCATTTCACCGAATCGCAACACCAGCGTCTCGCGGGGTTGGTGGGCCGAGTTTCGGTCGATGCTCTGCTTGGTATGGTGCCTTTCGCGATCGAACACGGCGCGCTCGTGCATATATTCGCCTTCTTAAAGCATTTGAGCAGCGATATGTATGCCCACATGGCGACGATCTGCGCAAAACTCGACAGTGAGGCCTTATCGAAGCTTATCCATGCGGCTGATGAATCGAGCCAACTGCCGACAGCGCTGAAGATCGCTGATTATCTTGCTGAGCGCGACGTCGAACGCCTCGCCGCGATGTCACACCGCTACGACGATGAGTTACTCAAACGCGTTATTCTAACCGCCCATGCCGAAAACTTGATTCCGTTTGGCCTGCGGCTGCTCGCGCTGCTGCCGGACGCAGAAATTCCGCGCGCCGAGCGCATTGCCGCAACGCTTGACCGAAAAGTCATCGCCGACGCTCAGGCGCAAATCGGGCAATCGCTGCTCAAAGAACGGTTAGGTTGGCTGAAGAGACTCTGAGCGGTGTTTTTTGTTGACCCGCAGTGCGTTATAGCACTTGTCTGCCCGCATGCAGATTTCCCTGAGGTGGATTTACCCCGTTCTCCTGTTCATTGTTTCATCTGCGGTGTTCGCCGAAGACACCGAAACTAAAGCCGCGGCAAAC
>JAEUSA010000255.1 GCA_016788945.1 Leptospiraceae bacterium | reverse complement strand
AACGGGTTTATCGGCGTTGCCTTCAATGGTAGATGTCAGGCGTGCGATACCGTACTGTTCGCCGGCAGGATTTCTCGCTTCGGTAATGCCATCAGTATAGATAACAATCTTCGTGCCTTTGCTAACTTCGAGATTGCCCGTTTCAAATTCGAAAGGTGTCTCAGCCAACATGCCGAGGTAAAAACCATTCGACTTCAAGCGCGCGACCTTGCCGTCAGGGGAAACAACAATCGGCTCGGGATGCGTCGCGTTACAATACTGGGCCTTATTCTTGTCGATGCGCAGATAAAAAGCGGTCAGGTACTGGCCGGTCATTTCGAGTGATTCGGCCATGTGGCGGTTGACTGCCGCCATGACCGCACCGGCTTCGCGGTGGCGCTCTGAGTACATGGCAAATGCCGATTTTGCCATCATCGTCAATAGTGCCGCCGGCACTCCGTGCCCCGAGGCGTCGCAGACCAGATAGGCGACGCTTGTTTTACTCGGCGTGTAGAGGTCATAAAAGTCTCCCGACACGGCGTAGAGCGGCCGGTATTCGAGCGCCATCGCGTGCGGAAATTCAGAGTGCGGAAAAATACTTTTTTGAATATTCTGCGCGATCATGAGTTCGTGCTGCATCGTTTCGTCGCGCAACTTAATTTCTTCGAAGTTCTTGCGGATTGTTTCTTTCTGATCGCGTATGTCGGCCGACATGCGGTTAAATGACGAGACCAGCGTGCCGATTTCGTCGCCGCGTTTTTCATAACCGGCCACTTGGAAAAACTCACCCCTTCCGGTGATTTCTGCAGCGACGCGCAGGCGCAACAGCGGCCTCACGATCAGGCGGTAGAGAAAGAAGCCCAGTGCAAACTGTATCGCTAACAGCAACGCGACTATAGAAGCACCGAGGCGCAGCAAGCGCGAGAGTTCAGTTTTCATGCCCTGCATGCTGAATACCGCGCGCAACAGCAGGTCTTGCCCGCGGTCGTGAGAGAACGGCATGTAGACCGTGAGTGTATAATTCAACACGTCGGGGGCCGCGAAGAACGGTTCATTGTTGAATTCGCGCAAGCGCAGGGTCTTAACGATATTCTGCAGCTCAGCGGGCGAAAGCTCTGCCGGGGTCTGTCCGCGCGGCCAGAATATCAGCGTCTTGTTGGCGCTCGTGACGACGCTGAATTCAATGAGTTCGGCCGGGGTGCGGCCCGCCTTATCATCGAATACATGCAGCATGTCAGAGATCGCCTTCGGGTTCGCAAAGTACTCCACCTTTTGCGCAAAAGCGTTTGCCCTGACGAGCCCCGTCAGCTTCTGCTCGACGTTGACCACAGTGCGGTGCATTTCGAGTGAAGCTTTTTCAGCAATCAACCGCATCTGGTTTGACCCCGTCGCCAGCCAGAACAGCAGCACATTGACGAGCGTGAATGCGAAGAACAGAAGGCTCAACCGGGCAATCAGGGAGGTCTTACGGAACATACGGGTGGCCGGTATGCATGGCCATCTGCTGCCGGTGGCGTAAAGGATTTCTCACGCTTGACCGCGCTGAATCGAGGTCGCCTTTGCCGTGAACCGTGCGGAGAGCTTTTTTTCTCTTTTTTCTCGCGCTGAATGCCTGTGCGACTCTCGACGAGGGTCGCAAATCGTCGCCCCATTACCGCGACGGCAGGTTTCACAATATCGATAATGATGAAGCAATTGAAGAGAAAACCTTCTGGACTTTGCTCAAGTGGAAATGGTTTTCAAAGCGGGAACCGGCATTGTTTCCCGACGCGCCCGATCAGCCGCCGAAAACGGTTAAAATATCGGCCGCTGCACTGCTGGCGCCACACGGGAAAATACGCATCACTTGGATAGGTCATGCCACGGCATTTATCAGCATCAATGATGCGGGTAAGCGCACGAATATTATTACCGACCCGATATTCGGCGGAATCTTCACGGTAGCGCGCCTCACCGAAATGCCGCTGCCCCCCGAAAGTCTGCCTGCGATCGACGCAGTCGTCGTCAGCCATTCGCACTATGACCATTGTGATCTGGAGACGCTGCGCTTTTTGCACGAACGTAATCCACAGCTCAGAATTATTCTGCCCGAGGGGCAGGCGCGCTGGGGCAGGGAAAACGGCCTGACGCGTGCCGAAGATATGCGCTGGTGGACAAAACAAAAGATCGGAGCGGCAGAAATTCATTTTCTGCCATCACACCATTGGTCTGTACGCGTGCCCGGCGATCGCATGCAGTTTCACTGGGGTAGTTATGCAATCGTCGCACGCAACACCGCAATCTATTTTGCCGGCGATACCGCATATTCATCGCATTTTCGTAAAATTGCCGCCAAATTTCCGCAGGGGTTTGCCGCAGCGCTGATGCCGATCGGCGCCTATTCGCCGCGCTGGTTTATGCGCGCCTCACATATTGATCCGCCTGAGGCGGTAACTGCAACAATGGATCTGAAGGCACAGGTATTATTGCCGATTCATTGGGCGACATTCAGGCAGTCGGATGAAAATCTGATGGAGCCAGTATATTACCTGCGCGAGCAGGCGACAGAGCGCCGGGTCGAATACCGGCACTGGAGCCCCGGAGAGGCTTATGAGGTTGACATCAGGTAGGCGTCAGGCGATAGTCGGTGCATGAAAGGCTTTTCCGTTACCGGCGATACTCCCGAAAAATTCATGCGCAAGATAGAACGCGCGCTGGCAAAGGGCGAGCTCGGTAAATTTGCCAAAATGTCGCTCAGCCTGCCGGAGGCGCGCATTGCCTTTGAAAAAATGGGTACAACCGAATTTACGTATAATATCGTCGGTGAGGGTGAGACGTTCACGGCCAACAAGGTCAATGAAAAGGTAGCCTTCACGCATGCGCTGTTTCGCGGTGAGGTAGAACGCGAACTCGAGCGTATTATCCACCGCTTCGGCGGCACAATTGTTAAGTAAGTTTCAAGCTGGTTCTGAAATCACGCTAAGTAATATTTCGCTATACTTTTGCGGCGCCGGCTCTACGCTGACCGACTATGAGTATCCAAGATGACATAAAAAAGTACATTGATCAGGCAAGCTCGCAGATCAATGTAGGCAAAGAGAAACTTGAAGGTCTGGTTGCGTCGCTCGCTCTCGATGAACGTAAGGCGCAATTAGAAGGTATTGTGAATACCCTGAGGGAAAAGGGCCTCAAAGACACGGTGGCTTCGTGGGTGGGCACCGGCGAAAATCAACCGATCAATCCTGAAAAGATCAAAGAGGCACTCGGTGTACACAAGATCGAAGAGCTGGCAGCGCAGGCCAAGATGAAAGCGTCTGAAGTTCCGCAGGCACTTTCAAACCTGCTGCCGCAGATTATCGATAAGCTGACACCCGATGGCAAAGAACCGGAAAACGGTATCGCTGCCGCGGCAGTGAAATTTCTGCGTGGTCTGCAACCCAAGCAGAATCCTTAAACCACATCAGGCGCCGCGCGTTGCGTGGCGCCCGATCCATTTCCACAAAACAGGAGAATCTATGAAAAAACTGATCCTATTGACCGTGGCGCTGGCATTCATGAGTGTATTGCCGGTTACTCCCGCCTCAATTGGCAGCGACTGCACCTTCAAAGGAAAAAAACTCTACGGCAAAGTGCAGGTTGTAACATCATTTCCCGATCTCAAAGTGCAGATTGTCGATTCGTTTCCCGACCTGAAAGTCAAAAAGGTCACGTCGTTTCCCGATTCATGCGGTCTATGGCAAGAGGTCACCTCGTTTCCCGATCTCAAAATACAATTTGTGACATCATTCCCTGATATCAAAATAAAATACGTAGACTCGTTTCCCGGACGTTGATGAAGAAAAAAATTCTTTTGGCAACCTTTGCGGCGCTTCTCGTCGCGATTGGTCTGCAGATTCGCTTCGATCTTGCACCACAGGAAGTGGAAAAACAGTACGCGCTTCCTGAATCAAAATTTGCCGAGATCGCCGGCCAGCGCGTGCATTTTACCGACGAAGGCAAGGGCGAGGTCGTGCTCTTGATCCATGGCACTGCAGCGAGCCTGCATACCTGGCAAGATTGGATGCCCGCGCTCAAAAAGCAGTTTCGCGTGCTGCGTGTCGACTTGCCGGCTTTCGGCTTCACCGGGCCCGCTAAAGACCGCGACTATTCGATCGACGCTTATGTGCGGTTCATTGAAAATTTTCTCACACATCTGAAAGTTAAACAGCTTAATCTCGTCGGCAATTCGCTCGGCGGGCAGATTGCGTGGCATTATGCTGCGCAGCATCCCGACGACATCCATAAGCTCGTGCTCATTGACAGCGCGGGTTTTACGCTGCCGAAAATTCCGTTGCCGATACGCGTCGCCCGCCTGCCGGGTATTGGCAAAATCGCCCGCTATATCGGGCCGCGTTTTTTGGTGAAGAAAAGCCTGAAGCAGGTATACTTCGACGACAACAAAGTCACCGACACGCTGATCGACCGCTATTACGCGATGTCGCTCAGGCAGGGTAACCGCGACGCATTCGTCGACCGTGCTGTGCAGCGCAAAGACGACGACACGAACCTGCTCAGGCGCGTACGCATGCCGACGCTGATTTTATGGGGCCGCCATGACGAGTGGATTCCGGTTGAGCATGCGGAGAGTTTTCGCAAGAAACTGCTTTTGCCGCAAGTCATAATCTACGACAATGCCGGCCATGTACCCCATGAAGAGATACCGCAGCAGACCTCGGCGGATGTATTGCAGTTTTTGAAATAGCGGTACTCCCGTTTTCCCATTGACCCACCACGCCATCGTGGGCTTAGCTGCCCGCGATGGTCAAACTTAAAATCCGTCTACCATTGACTCTCGTTGCCGCTCTTTCGCTCAGCCTCACTCGCCCCGCTTTGGCCCAGCAAGAAGCAGCCGAATGGCTCGCGTTTTCGATCGGGCCGGTGCTGGCGGTGCAAGACACGCGCAAAAGTTTTTTCACCTTCATAAGCTACACGCCGCGCTTTGCACTGGGAGAGAATTTCTATGCCCGGCCAAACATCGGTTTCACGATGCTGCGCAACGAGGCAAATGAGCTCTTTCCGGTTCTCGAAGCGCAGGGGATCTTGGGCTATTTCATGGCCAAAAACGTCGGTGCGGAGCTTGGAGCGGGTATGCAGTATTTTTCGCAGAATGGCGGAGGACTGCCTGCGTTAACGGCGAATTTGGTTTATAGGCCAGACAGCCGCATACTGCT
>JAEUSA010000202.1 GCA_016788945.1 Leptospiraceae bacterium | reverse complement strand
CCACACCATAGGTTGAGACTTTGAAAATCGGTGCATCGGGATCTTTGTTGATCGCGACGATGTACTTAGATGAGCCCATGCCGGCCATATGCTGGATCGCTCCTGAAATACCGACAGCGATGTACAGGTTCGGCGACACTGTCTGACCGGTCTGACCGATCTGCAAAGTGTGGTCACACCAGCCTGCGTCGACTACGGCGCGCGTTGCGCCAACACCGGCACCGAGAATGTCAGCGAGTTGCTCGATGAGTGGGAAGTTTTCCGGGCCTTTGATGCCGCGACCGCCAGACACAACAATATCCGCTTCGGTCAGCGATACGCGTGTGCCGCCTTTCGCTTCGAACTTGGTCTGCTTCGCTTTCGAGGCTCCCGCGTCTACGGTGATGTTTTCGACTTTGCCCGCACCCGCTGCGTCAGCAATTGGGTGTGCGTTCGGGCGGATCGTCACTACCTGCGGCGATGCTTTCACTTTGAGAGAAACAAACGCCTTGCCTGAATAGACCGGCTTGCGTATTTTCACGCGGTCGCCGTCCATGGAGATTTCGGTTGCGTCAGAGACAACACCGGTGTTGAGGAGTGTTGCGATGCGAGATGAAATATCGCGGCCAATCCATGAGTGGGGGAGGATAACGATTTCATATCCTTTCGCCTTCACGAGGTCGGCGATCGCTTTTGCGTATGCTTCGCCGTTATACGTGGCGATCTCGCCGACGTAGACGGTGTCTGCACCGTGTTTCGCAACTTCGGCTGCGCCCGCCGCAGCACCTGAACCGATCAATACTGTTGAAACAGAACCACCAAGCTTCTTGCCGACGCTTGTGGTCTCACGCGAAGCTTTTTTGAGTACTCCGCCGGCGATTTCGCCTACTGCTAATACTTTTGCCATAATTGTTCTCCTTGATCCTTCGCTTAGACTGCTTTGATTTCTTCACGCAGCGCTTTCACCAGCGCTTTCGCTTTTTCTACCGCATCCGCGCCATCGATAGTGCGGCCTGCCGGGCGTGCCGGTGGTGGTTCAAAACCGATAACTTCAATTTTCGTTTCAGCTGCAATATTCGCAGATTTGCTTTCGATGGGTTTTTTCTTGGAGGCCATGATACCTTTCAGCGAAGGATAACGCGGTTCGTTAAGACCGGCATTGGCGGTAATGACCACAGGTAGCGAAGCTTCATATACCGCTTCACCACCATCGGCTTCGCACTCGATGACTGCTTTGTCGCCTGATACTTCAACTTTTTTGGCGAAAGACACGCAGCCCCAACCCTTGAGTGTTGCGAGAATGAGAGGAACTTGGCCGTTATCTGAGTCAGAGCCTTGACGGCCTGCGAGAATTACTTTGTAGTCTGCGCCTTCGATTGCGCCGGCGATGGCCTTCGCGATGCCGAAGCTGTCGAGCATTTGGTAGCCATCGACTTTCACATGAATTGCAGTGTCCGCGCCCATGGCGAATGCCGAACGCAGTGCGTTTTGCACAGAGTCGTCACCGACAGCGAGCGCCGTAACGGTGCCACCCGATTTTTCCTTCATGCGGATCGCCTCTTCGAGAGCGATTTCGTCGTAGGGTGAGATAGTCCACTTAATACCGGCCTCGGAAATTTTTCCGGCGGCGACGTTGATTTTTGCCTCGGTATCAGGCACTTGCTTAATCAGAACCAGTGTGTTCATCCGTTACTCCTTAAATACATTTTTTGCATCGTAATGGTTTGCATCGCAACCGATCACGCTTCAATACTCGCCAGGACTTTGTCCAGGCTTTTGATGGACCGTCTGATGTTTCTCAGGTTCAGAGAGTAGTGCATCTCTTTACCGAGCTTTTCAGCCTTTACCACCTTGGCCTCGCGCAAAACATGCAGGTGGTGCGAGACCGTCGGTCTGCCGACGTTGAAATACGCCGCCAGATCGCTGACGCACATGCTGCCGTGCTTACCTAACAGGACTATAATACCCTGCCGGGTCTCGTCGGAAAGCGCCCTCAGTACCTCTGTTTTAAAGAGGTAAATGTTTTCTGCAGAAACGCTCTTGCGCCTTAAGGTAATGCCCTGTAGCGCTTTCCCGTTCTGCATCGCATTCCGCTCGCGTTCAGCCAACGCGTCGAAAATCATCGACGCGTTGCCAGTCTCGGTTTCTCAAACAGACTGAAAAGGAAAAATGCACCCGCAGCTCATCAGGGTCGGCTATACGATGGATGCACTTCGTGCACCGGCGATCAACCGGTACGCACGGCCATCAACCTCGATTTGCCCTTCGCTGCGCAGCATCTTGAATGCCCTGCTCAGCGTTTCAGGGCTGGTATTGAGTGCCGTTGCCAGCTGGTGCTTTTTTAATGGCAGCGTCACCCAACGGGCACCGGCACCGAGTCTGTTGAGATAGTCGCACAGGCGTGCAGGTACATCTTTCAACGACATCGCCGAACTTTGTTCGACGAGGTCGCGCAGAGTCGCGCACATGTGTCTGCTGAATAAAATCAGACTTTCGGGATGATTGGCAATGTGCTGGTGAAAATGCTCTTCACGCCAGAAGCCGACGCCGCCGGCGCCGAGCGCGGTCAGGCTCGCCACGTATTTTTTCTTCGGCGCATCTTCAAAAAGGGGCGGTAAACCCGCAATTTCACCGGCGGTATAAATTTTTAACACGCCCTCGTTGCCATCCGCGTCGGTCTTATACCATTTGAATGAGCCGCTGAAGATAAGAAAAATGCCACGGTAGCGTTCGCCTTCCTGA
>JAEUSA010000182.1 GCA_016788945.1 Leptospiraceae bacterium | reverse complement strand
CGGCACACGGTTAAGAAACGCCGCGACCGCAAAAACGATAATGAAAAAATAGGCAAAGGTAAATGAATTGAAGAGAATGGGTGAAGGAGCCGACGTTTCGGCGGCTCCGGAAGTCTTTTTGGAGACCGAAGGAGCCGACGTTTCGGCGGCCCCGGAGGTCTTTTTGGAAACTGAAGGAGCCGATGTTTCCGCAGCGGTCACTGCCTTGCCGGCAAAACCCGCATACAGTTCTCTGTAGATCTGCGTGCCGAGCATGGCCGAACCCTTATCGTTGAGATGCGAATAATCACCGGTCGCCAGACCCTCGCGCGTCATGCGCTCCATGTGGCCGGCGCCGCCGAGAAAGGTAAATGAATCGTAGAAGGCAAAACCCATTTCGCGCGCCATTTCGCGCTGCATGCGCCGCACATCGTCGTGCGCGGTGTAGGTTACCCAGCGGTCGCCGACTTTCTTCAAGCGATCGTACGGGCCGATAATCAGTATGTCGGTCTCTGGCAGGGCTTTGCGAATGCGGCCAAAGAATTCCCGCATCTGTTTGCGGTAATAGTCATGCGAAAAGTCATATGCTTTCCAATCAATGGACGCACCTTCATTGATACCATACTGAAAGATCAGCAGATCCGGTGCTGCGGCCTTATAACCGCACTCGAAGGTTAAGGGCTCGATCGCGGTCATCCACGCCATGTGCTTGCCTTTGTGCACAAACGTAGAATACGAAACACCGCGATCGGTTTCGAGCAGCGCGGCATCGATGAGTGCCGAGCGCGAATTCGTCGTCTCTTTCTTGGCGATAACGCGCGTGGTCATCATGTTGACGCCCCCCCTCACAGCCGGCTGTGCATTTTGGCTGCTGCCGGTTTCAGCGCCAAAACCGACGGCGACATGCCGCGTCGGGGGAAAATGGATCGTGTGTGAAGTACATCCGCCTTTGTTTAAGCCGAATGATGAGACTTGCACCTCGGGTGGATTTTTCTCGTAGTTGGCGACTCTGACCATTTCCGTCATTTCTGCCGTGTCGCGGGCCGGGCGCGCGATAACCGTTAACTGTGTGAAGGGTTGAGCAGATGGCAGCGCGCGCTGTTCGCTCAGCTGGCCGGTTTTGACCGAGCGGTATGTCCATGAAGAAAAGCCGACATCGGGCAGCCACTTCGGATCAATATGGTTAAAATGGTTATAGGGCACGGTCAGGAATTCAAAATTGTCTTTTGTGAGGTTTTGATGACCGAAGTGCGAGACCCCCCAATCCTGGTGCATGACGATCTGGCCGCGGCCACCGTCGCCAAAGTCGCGGATCAGGCCAGCCCTGATGTCGCGTGCGACGCGTTCGTACCAAATCACCGAATCGCCAAAATGCATCACGCGCACCCGCTCGCGGCGGCCGTTTTTGAGTTGCGCCAGTTTACGGTAAAAATTGGCAAGACCTTTGTCGCGGTTGTCGAAAACCGCTTCGGCTGTCTGCGTCAGCACCGGGGCCGGCGGCTTCCGCACGAGAAAAGCCGGAATAAACTCGGAGGCCGCCGGCAACAGTCTCAACTGCCATTGCGGCATCAGCTCCTGCAGTGTCAGCGTCGCAGCGACGAGTAATAAGAATATCGCGACAAACCTGAAGGCGTGGCGGCGCATAGGGTGGAGCGGTAGGTTCGTTTTTCGCTTTATCCCGTAATGCGGAAAACAATTTTGCATTCAGATGAAGATTAAATTAAAAATCTGGCGGCAGGAAAATAAAGACAAAAAAGGTCAATTCCGCAATTACCAGCTTGATAATGTCAACGAGCACATGTCGTTTCTCGAGATGCTCGACGTTCTGAATGAAGATTTAACGCAGAAGGGCGAAGAGCCGGTGGCGTTCAGCCACGACTGCCGCGAAGGTATCTGCGGCTCATGCGGCATGGTCATCAACGGCAAACCGCATGGCCCGGAGAAAGGTACGGCGACCTGCCAGCTGCACATGCGCAAATTCAAAGACGGCGACGCGGTGACGGTTGAACCGTGGCGCGCGAAAGCATTTCCCGTCCTCAAAGATCTGGTCGTCGATCGTTCGGCATTCGACCGCATTCAGCAGGCCGGAGGATTTATCACGGTGAACACGGGTTCGGCACCTGAAGCAAACCTGACGCCG
Source organism: Leptospiraceae bacterium (assembly GCA_016788945.1). GTDB lineage: Bacteria > Spirochaetota > Leptospiria > Turneriellales > Turneriellaceae > Turneriella. The sequence goes on along the minus strand of JAEUSA010000182.1, from coordinate 13,777 downwards.
ATTCCGAAGCCGATTGCCGACGAAGCATTCCTTGCCGCCGCCTGTATCGGCTGCGGCGCCTGTGTGGCCGCCTGCAAGAATGCATCGGCGATGCTTTTTGTCGCCGCCAAGGTTTCACACCTCGCACTGGTGCCGCAAGGCAAGGCCGAGCGCGCGCAGCGCGTGCGCAAAATGGTCGCCGCGATGGATGCCGAAGGTTTCGGCAACTGTACGAATACCGGCGCCTGCGAAGCGGAATGCCCGAAAGAAATTTCGATTTCTCATATCGCGCGCATGAACCGCGAATACGCGCGCGCAGAACTGGTGAGCGAGTATTAAGCCATGAAGAAGTTCTCTTTCACTGCTAAGGTTCTTATTGCGATCAGCACGCTGAACGTTTCGGTTGCGTGCAGCAAAACGCCAAAAAATAAGGCAGAAGTTATGCAGAATGTTAAAGATAAGATGCGCAAAGAATCAAATCCGATTGCGGTGATCGAAACAACGGAAGGCGTGATAACACTTGAACTCTACCGCCACGCGGCGCCAAAGACGGTGGAGAACTTCATTTCGCTCGCAAAAGGTGAAAGGGAGTTTACCGATCTCGATGGGAAAAAAACCAAACGTCCCTATTATGACGGTCTGATTTTTCACCGCGTCATGCCCAACTTCATGATTCAGGGTGGCGATATTCGCGGCAATGGCACCGGCGGCCCGGGCTACCAATTTGCCGATGAAATCAACGCCAAGGCGCTGGGTCTTGACAAAATTAAAGTGGCGAGCTCACCGATGGCAATGAAAGAAGTGCAGCAAGTGCTCCGCAATGACATTTTCAAAAAGCTCAACATCAAAAGTCAGGCAGATCTCAATGCCAAAATGAATCAGGTTAAGGCGATGTTTGACAGCGAAGCAGCAAAGTGGAAAAATAAATCGATCGAAGAGCTCTACGTAGCGCGGGGTATCACCTATACACCCGGGCTTGAATCTGAATCGAATACCAAGGGTACGATTTCGATGGCCAATGCGGGCCCGAATACGAACGGCAGCCAGTTTTTTATCAGCGTCGTCGACAACACTGGTCTCGACGGCAAGCACACGGTGTTTGGCCGCGTGCTCTCTGGTCTTGAAGTGGCAGAGAAGATCACAAAAGTGGAGCGCGATAAACAAGATAGACCGCATACCAATGTGGTTATGAAAAAGGTCACGATACTCGAAAATTGAATGCTAAAATAAAAGTAGGTATCCTCGGCGCCGGTGGTTTCACCGGCCAGGAACTGATGCGCATTTTCGCGCGGCATCCCAACACCGAACTCGTCTATATCACGTCTTCAGAATTTGTCGGGCAGCATTTATCACAGGCGTTTCCGGCGCTTGTCTCGCCATCGACCGCAGCGCTGAAGTTTTCGGCACATCCGCAGACGGTGAATGACGCGGGTAAGCTCGATGCCGTTTTCCTCGCCACCCCCGACGACGTCGCGCTGCGCTGGGCTCCCGAATTTGCGCGTGCGAATATCCGCGTGATCGATATTTCAGGTGCTTTCCGGTTGTCTGACAGCGCGGTTTTCCGCGACTATTACGGCCTCGAACATAACCAGAGCGAAGCGCTTTCGCTCGCCGTATACGGCATGCCCGAGATTTACCGGGAAAAAATCCGCTCGGCCAAGCTCGTCGCCAACCCGGGTTGTTATCCGACTGCGGCCTTGTTGCCACTTTATGTGTACCGTGAGCTGGTCGACGTGACAAAGCCTGTCATCATCGATGCGAAGAGCGGTACTTCGGGGGCAGGCGGTCGTAAAGAAAAAGACGGGCTGGGTTATTCGACCGTGTACGAAAATTTTCGCAGCTACAAGACGGCAAAACACCAGCACGCGCCCGAAATCGCGCAGGAGCTCAGCCGTTTTACCGGCACAAAAGCCCTGCTCAGGTTTACTCCGCATTTGCTGCCGATGTACCGCGGCATTCTCTGCTCGACGTACGCGTTCATACAAAAAGGCAAAACCGCTGCTGATTTTGCCGCTGTGGCGCACAAAACCGCAGAACAGGAGATATTCCTGCGCTACCGGGAAAATGTTGACGCGATAGAGTTGCGCCATGTTCAGCACACAAACTTCTGTGACTATGCGCACCACATCGATACAGAAACAGGCGTCGTACAGATCGTGTCGGCGATCGATAATCTCGTGAAAGGTGCAGCGGGTCAGGCAGTGCAGAATCTGAACATTATGTTTGGCTTTCCCGAAACCAGCGGAGTATACTGAATTGGCGCAAAAAGAAAAGCATATTAAAACGCTCTACCTGTTGCGACACGCCAAAGCGGAAACGCAAGATGCAAAAAAAACCGATCACGAACGCCAGCTGATCGACAAGGGTATCAGGCATGCCGGCAAAATGGCGAAGCTGGTGGAAAGTTTCCGCTTTCCACCCGAAGCCATTTTCACTTCAACAGCGGCGCGCGCACACGAAACCGCGCGCATCTTTGGTGAAACCCTGAAATTGAGCGATAAGGTCATCGCCGACGATACGTTTTATTCCGCGTCACACCAGACCTACCTGCAGCGCATTCAGAAATTCCCCGACGAGATCGATAGCCTGATGATCGTCGGCCATAATCCTGTACTCGAAGATCTTCTCGTGCTGTTAACTTCGCGTTCGCCGTTTCACTGTAAAATGCCGACTTGCGCGCTTGCGTCGGTGCATTTTCACGTCACGTTGTGGTCAGAAATACGACCCGCGACCGGTATTTTGCGCGTGATGCTTTATCCGAAACTGTTTATCGACTAACCGGTAAAACCGGTCAGTGGCGGCCGACGGTCAGCACTGAGCGGCCGATAAAGTCGTGCAGTGCCTGCTTTTTCGAACTGAATCCGGCGAGAATAAAACCCACCAGCAGCGTGATCGCGCTGATAATTTTAGCGAAATAACGCACCGTCGCCTGCTCGAAGGTGAGTTGCCCGCCGTCGCGGTGGTTCACGCGAATGCCGAGCGCCAGCTTGCCGAGTGTGCCTCTGAGTGAAGAACTTTCCATCATCGCAAAGTAGATCCAAGTCAGCCACAGATCGATCACCGAGAGTGCGGCGGCGAAAACCCTGAAGATTGCATCATGATTATTGCGGATTTCTATTAGATAAAGGATTGCATAAAGCATCAGACCGAGTGCCCCGTAGACAAAGGCGCGGCCTACGACGAGCACAATCTGGTCCAGAACGGCCGCCACGAGGCGTCGCCAAAAGCCGGCGTAGACAATTTCCATATCTCATTATCGGGCGGCGGCGCACCCTCCCGCACCAAAAAAGGATTGCTCGCGTGCGTATCGGGCGGCGCATTGCGGTTATGAAACCGGTTATGCTGCGCGGTGTCGGCCTCATTGGCACTCTTGTCGCCGAAAAACTTATGGCGCAGGGGGTGCCGGTTTTTATCGTGAGTCGCGATCCGGCGAGGTTTGTACCAAAACCGGGTGTTACACTGATCGACCGCGCCGATAAAGCCGCGCAGATCGCGGCGCTCAAAGAGGCCGTTGCTGTCGTCAATCTCGAAGGGCGTAATATTGCCTCGGGAATCTGGACAGCGAAAGTCAAAAAAGAAATACAGCAGAGCCGCGTGCAATCCGTGGCGCTTTTGGCTGAACTTGCCAAATCGGCAAAAAACAGCGAATTGAGGATTATCCAGGCTTCTGCGACCGGCTACTATGGCGACCGCGGCAACGAGGTGCTCACGGAGACCGCGGATCCCGGAAAGGGTTTTTTAGCCGATACCTGCGTCGAATGGGAGAATGCCGCGATGCGTGCATTTGACCGCGAACATTTGACGCTGATGCGTATCGCGCCGGTGCTCTCGAATGCCTCGGGAGTCTTTACGGTGTGGCGCAAGGCGTTCCGTGCGTTTCTCGGCGGGCAGTTGGGTAGCGGTGCTCAATTTTTCTCCTGGATTCACGAACACGATATGGCTCGCCTGATTCTGCATTATCTTGAAAGGTTTAGTCCGGGCATCGTCAATGCCACCGCACCCGAACCTGTCACGAACTCGCAGCTTACCGACGTGCTCTCATCGGTGTTTCGGCGCCACGCCGTACTGCATGTGCCGCAGTTTTTACTGAAGCACCTGCCGGGTGATTTTGGCAGTGAAATGCTATTGGCGAGTGTCAGGGCGGTGCCGAAGCGCGCGCTCGCCGATGGATTCACGTTCACTTTTGAGCGGTTCGAAACGGCCGCTGCAGATCTCGCTTAACGCTTACGGCGCGAAAGCGCTGTGCGTTCATGCGCAAGCAGCTCAACCTCTTGCATCGTATGGTAGATCGGGTGCGCGCGCACGACCTCACCTTTTTTCGGCCGGGATAAGGCAACGGGCAGGTCAACGACGGCGCTCGTGCCAAGGCCGGTTCTTGAATGCAGCGCGAACTTGCCGCGATTGAGGCGCACCAGCTCGCGGACAATTTTGAGCCCGAAACCATGCGACGAAAGGGCCCACGCGGAATTAACGCGCGGCGATTGGGCAGCCATTTGTGTCATACCGAGACCGCCATCGGTGATCACCAGCGTTGCCCGCCGGCCATCGGATTTCAGCGAAATTTGCGCCCTGCCTCCCGGCAGGTTATGCTTCAGCGCATTGCTCAGCAGATTATTGATGACCTTTTCGATCTGCAACGGGTCAACCTCAGCAATGATGCCGGGTTCGATTTCGGCAGACAATTTTATTCCGTAGCTGTCGAACACGATAGAGTAAAGCTCAGCGATGCTGCGCACGAAGTCAGACAGGTTGTGTGGAATTCTCAACGTCTGCTTTTTGTGTCCGAGAATACGCGCGGCGTCGAGAGTATTGCCCACGGTGCGGAGTACCGAAAAAATCATGAGTTTAATACCCTCGAGTTTCAGCCGCAGTTTAGCGGGTAATTTTTCCTCTTGCAGTACGAGCTTGTCGAGCGTGATTGTCAGCATCGAAAAAGGTGTTTTCAGATCATGCGAGTGGCGGCCGAATGCCTCCATAGTCTCGCCGAGATCGCGGCGCAGCCGGCGCCGCTCGTTGAAGCGCAATTCTTTGTCATAGCGCATTTCTGCGGAACGCAGAAGTTCACTGCGCTTGAGGCGCTGCCGCAGGTCGAGGGTTTCGAGTTTCAGCGCCAGAATGTCTTTCAGATTGCCGAACCGCAATGGCCTGCGTAGCTTCCGCAAGCTGTGCGGCAAAACAGCGATACGTGGCAGAGCATCGAGCGGTTCAAAGCCTTTTGCCTCGGCTAATGCCCGCCTGCCGGGAAAAGGATGCCAAAGCCCGATGCCGTCGCGAACAGCGACAGCGCGGATACCGGCCCTTTGACCGAATTGCCTGAGCAGACAGCGCGCGAGGCCTGAGTATGAATCGACTGCTCTGAGTTCTTCGGATGCCCGCATTTATCCGCAGAGGTGGCGCAAGATTGCGCGCAGTTCGCGGAACAGCGAGAACACCGGCTCAACGGCAATATTGAGGTTGATGCGTTTGGCATCCGCCGCATCGAGCCTTACCCTTTTGTCACGCGTCAGCAACTCTGAAATACGCTGCATATCGAGCCTGTGGTCGCCCGCAACGATGAAGTAGGGAGTCGCCGGTTCACCGTCGGCGGCGGGCTGAATGGCAATTTTCTCCAGTCGCAGCTGGTTGGCGAGATGGCGTATCTCTTCAAAGAGCAGCATGAGTTCCACCATTTCCGGCGGTTTTCCGAATCGGTCAAGCAGAGCCTCGCGCACCTCGTGGAATTCGGCGAGGCTCTGCGCGGCAGAAAACGACTTATAGAAGTCCATTTTTTCTTTGGTATCGGCGATATATTCGTCGGGAAAATACCAGTCGCACGGTAAGAGCAGCGTACAATTGAAATCGTCGCTGACGCGGGCCTGTCCGCGCAGCTCCATAATTTTGTCGTTCAGCATCTGCGAATACAGTTCGAAGCCGATCTCCATAATTTCGCCGCTCTGTTCTTTACCGAGCAGGTTGCCTGCGCCGCGAATTTCGAGATCTTTCATTGCAATGCGGAAACCCGAACCGAGGTCGTCATATTCGGCGAGCACCTCGAGCCTGCGCTCCGCGTCACCGTTGAGTGTTGCCGTACCCTCGTGCGGATAAAAAAAGTACGCATACGCCTGTCGGTCTGATCGGCCGACGCGACCCTTCAGCTGATAGAGCTGACCTAAGCCGAATTCATGCGCCGACAGCACGATCAGCGTATTGACGTTCGGTATATCGATTCCCGATTCGATAATGGTTGTACTGACCAGAATATCATAGGCGTGCTGGTAAAAGTCGACCATAATCTCTTCAATGTCACTTTCGGGCATTTGCCCGTGCAAAATAGCAATACGCGCGGTCGGTGCGAGAGCCCGCAGTCGGCTCGCCTGCGCTTCAATCGTTTTTACCTTATTATGCAGCACATAAACTTGACCGCCGCGCGAAAGCTCGTGTTTGAGCGCGAGTGCCAGCAGTTCTTCATTTTCGGCAAGCACGTGGGTTTCAATCTTGCGGCGGTCGGCGGGGGGAGTTTCGATGATCGAAAGATCACGAATGCCCGCGAGTGACATATGCAGAGTGCGCGGTATCGGCGTCGCAGTCAGCGCGAGGCAATCGAGGTTGTGTTTCAGGCGCTTGAGTTTCTCCTTGTGAGAGACGCCGAAACGTTGTTCTTCATCAATAATCAAAAGACCGAGCGATTTATAGCGCACGTCGTCAGAGAGCAGCGCATGCGTGCCGATAACGATATCGATTTTGCCGTCGGCTAGTTTTTGTTTGATTTCGTTTGCTTCACTCGCGGTGCGAAACCGGCTGATAAAATCGATCTTTACCGGATAGTCCGCGAAACGTTTCGAAAAACTGCGGAAATGCTGGAACGCGAGAATCGTTGTCGGACAGAGAATGGCGACTTGCTTGCCTGCCATCGCTGCCTTGAACGCAGCCCTGATTGCCACCTCGGTCTTGCCGAAACCGACGTCGCCGCACACCAAGCGGTCCATGGGTTTTTCCGATTCCATGTCTTGTTTTATCGCGTGGATCGCCTCTAATTGGTGTTCAGTCTCTGTAAACGGGAACGCGGCTTCAAAGTCGTGCTGAAAGCTGCTGTCGGGGCCGAAGGCGAAACCCTTCTGCTCAAGGCGCTGTGCGTAGAGTTCGATGAGTTCCTGCGCGATTGAATCGACGAGGCGTTTGACGCGTGCCCGGGTTTTTGCCCATGACGATTTTTTGCCGAGAAAATCGAGCCGCGGGTTTTCGGTGGAGCCGATATATTTGTGAACGAGGTTCAGCTGGTCGAGAGGGACGAACAGTTTGTCTCCCTCGGCAAAATGCAGCTCGAGAAAATCACGGTCATTGGCCTGCACGCGCATGCGCTTGAGTGCGGCAAAACGCCCGATGCCATAGTTGACATGGACGACGTAGTCACCTTCTTTGAGGTCGGTGTAGCTTTCGAGAATGCGGCTGATCGCCTTGTCGGCAGCATACTTCTTCACCACCCGGCCGAAGACATCGTTTTCGGTGAGAACCGTGACCGTGTCGGTTTCAAAACCATGCGGATAGTATACCGGTATAACCGTCGCCGCCCGGCTGTCGAGTGCCGCCGAGAGGCGTTCGCGCTGGCCTTCTGATTCAATGAGAAAGAGGTAGGTTCGTGAGTTATCCTCATCGAGTTTCTCTTTGAGCAGGCCCAGCCTGCCGCCGAAACGTTGCGCTTCACCCTGATCGGTCATTGCCACCGCGCGCGCGCCGAGCAAAAATTTCTCCGCGCTCTCGCGCGGCGGATACAGCTCATCGGGCTTCAGTCGATAGCGACCCTCGCCTTTTTCGAACAGGTATTGGCGCTCTTGGGAGATCGTGGTCAGGCGCGCGATCGCGGCTTCGGGATCGCACAGGAGTACTTCGTCATTCCACAGCGCGACGATGGATTTTACCGCACGCAACTTCGGATAAACGTCGGCATAACCCGCGAGGTTCGCCCCCGCGCTTTCCAGAATCGGCGGTAATTCTTCACGGGTGGTAGAAAGTTCTGCCGCGAGCGCGGTGACGCGTTCGGTCAGATGATGGGTTGCCACGCGCAGCGGCTGCAGCCGCACTTCGCTCAGCGTATGCAGGCTGCGCTGCGTTTCGTGAGAGAACGCCTTAATATTTTCGATGTCGTCGCCGAAGAAATCCATCCGCACCGGATAGTCAAGGTCGGGCGGAAACACATCGACGACGCTGCCTTTGACGCAGAATTCACCGGGTTTGCTGACGGGGGTCGCATGCGTGTAGCCGCCCGAACCTAAAAATCCGGTGAGTTCGTTGCGCGCGACACGTGACCCCGATCGCAGCAGCATGCCGCCACCCGCTACTGAATCGCCATCGGTGGCAATGAACTGGCTCAGCCCTTCTACCGACGCGATAATGGTACAGGGTGCACCGGACAAGATCAAAAATTCGGCGCGCGTCCGCTGGTATTCCTTTTCTTTATCGGCGGCGGCATAACTATAGGGAATCACACCCCACGATACGAGCGCGGCGCTTTCAAAACGGCGGCTATCGACTTGCCGCAGCGAAGTAAACGCGCGCAACCATTCGAGCGCAGTATTGTCATCGGCGACAATCCACAAAGTGCGCTTGGGTGCGGCGGCGAGAGCATATTCATGCGCAAGCAGCGGCATTACACCGCGCGTTAAAGCAGGGATTTCTTTTTTTCCCGTTAGGGCATTCAGTGCGCCGTGCAGCGATCGGCGCAGGGCTTCGGGCAGCAGAGTGGCTTTAGCCATGGGGCCCCCGGTAATACGTTCGCTGATATTCCTGGCCTTTCAGCGCACTGCCGTAGACACGGCGCAGGTATTCGTAAACGGTGATCGCGACACTGTTCGAAAGATTGAGGCTGCGCACCGGGCCCCACATCGGTATCTGCACGGTGGCGCTGACGCGCTTCAGCAGTGCTGGTGGCAGGCCCATCGTTTCATTGCCGAACAGCAATATATCGCCGGCTGAGAAATCAAAATCGAGTACCGAAAATTTGCCGGCTTTGGTTATAGCAATGAGGCGATGCGCGGAGTGCAAACGGTAAAAATCTTTAAACCGGGCATAGTGTTGGAAAACGAGGTGCTCCCAATGGTCGAGCCCCGCGCGCCTGACGGCAGCCGCAGAAAAATCAAAGCCGGCTTTGCCGGTAATGACCAACGGGCTTTCTATCGCGACGCACAGGCGCGAAATATTGCCCGTGTTCTGCGGTATCTGGGGTCGGTGTAAGACGACCGTCGGTCCGGTGATTTCAGGCGAAGTGTTCGAAGCCATCGGCAGGCGGTTTTATCGGGTGACCGTTCAAGATGTAAGTCACGCGTGCTTTCCGCTGGTGGATGGAATCTACGAAGCCGACAGCGCGAAAAGCCGCACTGCCGCGCGGCAGGGGCAATCTGGCGTCGGCGATCGCGAAGACGGCAAGGTCTTCTGCGGCACCTAACACATTGGCCGGAAAATCCTTATGGCGCCGTAAATCGGGTCGCGACAGCTGCAATTTGGAGATTTCGAGTGTCAGCCCGGCATCGTTGTTCTGTGCGAGAAGTGATAGTGATTTCATGACCGAATCGCTCTGGTCGATGGTCGCTTTGAGATGGCCTGAATGAGGTAAAGCTGTGAAAATTTGCGGCGCACGAAAAAAGCGCATTTCTTTTTCGCTGCATGGCAATTTTTTGAGGAGTTTGTCCACGACCGCCGTGCTGCCGCCGACATACCCCAATTGTACAATCAGATCACCGCGTTTGATCGAGCGCGATCGCCGACCGATGAATTTGCCGGCCGTGCCGAGAAACGTCAGGGAAAAATGATCGTGCGGCGAACGCGCCGTATCGCCACCAATCAGCGTCAGCCCATGCGTGTGGAAAAGTGTATCGAGGCGGCGCAGAAACGCTGCGACAAACTCATGCCGCGCCGATGCGGTACGTAGAGAGAGGTTGAGCAATGCAGCCGATGGTCTGATGCCCTTACATAAAAAATCGGACCAATTGCGGGCGAACAGTTTGTAGGCGATATCAGCGGGAGATAACCAACCGTGCTTAAAATGCACCCCTTCGATCAGAGCGTCGCTTGCTGCATAGACATTCCGCGATCCTCTAAAGACAGCGATATCATCGCCTTGGATGCGGTTACGCCGTGAACAGCGCAGATTGGCAATCAGGTCCAGTATTTCCGTTTCGCTCAGCCGTGCCGGGCGCGGCATGCCGCTATTCGTGGGCCTGCGTTTTGGCCGCAGCTTCGGCCGCGAGTTCGACCGAACGGCGCGTTGCGGCGGTCACGGCTTCAAGCACCGCATTGGGAAAGCCGTGCCGGTGCAGAGATTTGAGTGCCACTGCCGTGGTACCGCCGGGTGAGGTGACGTCATGGATCAGATCTTGCGGTGCGCTGTGCGATTGCCGTACGAGTTCGGCAGAACCCAGCACGGTTTGAATCGCCAGTTGCCTGCTATCGGCGCGACTTAACCCTAACAGCACACCCGCATCTTCGAGGTTCTGCAAGAACAGATACACATACGCGGGGCCCGAGCCCGAAAGCCCGGTAACCGCATGGAGAAGTTTTTCCTGTTCGAGGTAGAGCGCATCGCCGGTTGCTTCAAAAATCTCGCGCGCGAGCTGAATATCTTCATCGGTGCAAAATTTGTTGCCGGTGAACGCGGTAATGCCGCGTTTGATGACGAGCGGGGTATTGGGCATCGCGCGGATTGTCGGCCCGTTCTCTTTTCGCGCGGCGTCGAGAGTCTTCAGTGACACCCCGGCGGCAATGCTGATCAGCAAGCGATGATCCGAGGCCTGTGCGACAACTTCGCTTACCTGCGCCGGTTTGACTGCGATGATTACCGTATCTGATCGGACAAACAGAGATTCGAGTGAAGGCGCGATCTGGATTTTTTTCGTCAGCGAGGGCTTGAGCGACTTGGCAACTTCTTCGCTTTTTTCAAAACCGATAATCTCATATTTGCCCGATAACCCCTGAGCGAGGGCCGAACCCATTTTACCCAGACCGACAATACCGAGTTTCATGACCTCTCCTTTTTAGCGGCGGCTTTTGCACTTGGTTTTATTGCTTTTTTGCTGCCTGTGCCCGAGTTGCCGGTAAACAAGGCGATCGGCTGCCCTAATAACATCTTCTGTTTTTCCTCGAAATCTAGCAACTCGACGGTGTCTTTTTCAAACAGCAGCATCACGGTTGAGCCCATCTCGAAGCGACCGAGCTCGGCGCCCTTGCGAATAAAGATCTCTTCATCATACATATGTTCTTTGGCAAGGCGAATCCAGCGGTTGGTGGCAATATTCGGATCATACGTCACACGGATTTTGCCTACCGAAGTGGCACCCACCTTGATGAGCGCCACAAGGCCCCGATCGCTCTGGATATAGGTAATGAGACGTTCATTCTTCGAGAACAACTGGTTGATCGAATTGACCGCAAGATTGTTTACGGGAAATAGTTTTCCCGGCTGATAATAATAGCCGAGAATGCGGCCCTCGACGGGCGAATGGATTCGATGATAATCTTGCGGCGAAAGGTAGATGGTCATGTAGTGGCCGCCTAAGAACTGTTTGTAGAAGCGGTTATTGCCCAAGAGGTTTTGCAGCGAAGATTCCATACCCTTACTTTGCAGCAGCTGGCCTTTCTCAAGGCTACCGGAGACCAACAGCCGGCCGTCGACCGGTGATACGATCACAGTCTCTTTTTGGTCGATCAGGCGCGAGCCGTTTTTGAGCGCCCGGGTGAAGAATTTGTTCAGCGACTCATAGTCGCGAATTTCGAGCTCGGCTTCTTGGATATTGATTTTGTAAATGCGGGCGAAGGCAAGCACGATCGGCGTCATCATGAAACGGGGCAGGCGCAGGCCCGCAAGAAATCCGTTCAATTTGGATACCATATTTTTGGGCAGCAGCGTCAGCAGCAGCACATAAAATTTTACCGCGAGGTCATGCTTATGTGGGTATAATTCGAAATATTCACGCGCGAGCAGGCGCACTTCGCGCAGCTTGGTGAGCAGGGCGGTGAGAAAAATCATCGCAATCAGCGAAAAGAGCACCGACGAGACCAGAACTTTGTCAGACAAATTGGAAAATTGTGGAGAGAGCGCAAATGCGGCGACGAATACAATACGCGCGGGCCAGATCGCTCCGCGTAGACCGAGCGAAGAAAGCAGGCGTTCCAGAATCACAATCCACACTGCAGCGGCGATCGCGCCGAGAGCAAACGCCGACAGGGCGATAATGAGAAATCCGCCGCGGCCGAGCGAACCAGAAAAGATGTGGGCGAGTGAATATTGCACCTGGCGCAAAATTTCACTCGCCGCCGCGGGTGTGGGCGCAAGCAGCGATTTGACACCGCCAATCGCCATATCGGCGCCTTTCACTTCGGGCATGCCGACTGCATACGCGAGGCAGAGCAGCGGAATAAAAATGGTGGTATAGAACAGCGCGGTGGACATCGAGACGAGGCCCTGTTTCACCGCATAGTCGTTGACCGATGCTGCGGTAACCGCAGACGAAATACCGGTCGACTCTTCGGGGGCAACAATGCCTGCGAAGACTGCGCACTTAAACACGAGAATTGAAGTGACAATGCCCGCGGCGAGGCTTTTGAAATTGAGTGCCTGTGAGAATGCCTGAGAAAGAAAAAGCGAAGCTTTGGCACTGTTTTGCGCAATGATATAAATTGCCAGAATCAACAACAACGTCGTCACAATCGGAGTAATAAACGCGGCGATGCGTCCGATGCGGCGCAGGCTGCCCAGACTGAGCAAGAAGCCTGTGAGCACGATGAAAGTGGGCGCCCATGCGCTCGAAAAGAGATGCTCGCCAAGTTTCAACGGTTGGCTTACTTTGTCGGGATTCACATAGAATTTCTGCCAGAGGTCGGCCTGCGCGGTGGCCCCCCAGACAATACAGACGGCAATGGCGAGAAATGCATAGAGCATGCCGCCGGTTTTTCCCCAGAATGTTGTGGTAATGATTTCGCGTGCGCCGCCGAGAAATTCGTGCTCACGCTTTTCACGGTACCGCACGGCGAGAGTGCCTGAGGCAAAACGCAGCGTGCCCAACAGGATACCAAAAAGTGCCACCCACACTAAAGACGCGGCGCCACCCCAGAGTACAATGACAGGAATACCGAGCAGAACGGCGGTGTTGGCCTGAATACTGCCGGCAAGAAACATGGCACGCAGATTATTGATTTCACCCGCACGTTGTGTTTTGGGAATCGTTGAACCTTCATCTTCTTTACCGAGTCCGGTGAGAGCGATGCGAAAACCGTAAAACACGTAGCGCAGCGGCAAGAAGCGCAAATACAGTGTATAAAGCACCGAAGTAACAATCAGTAGGGTAAGCACAGCGACAGATAGATACGCTTCAAGGCCGAGCATGGTCCTTCACACAGGTAAAAGCAGTGCTCGCCCGGCAAGCAATTCCCACTTAGAAGAAGTCGTTATGATCTTTCGGGTCGCAAAGCGACCCGAAAGATCATAACGATTCAACCATCAATGGTGCGATGCATAAAAATAAGTTGACGCTTTGTTCAACAATGACCCGATGTCGTATGTCGAAGGAATACTACACCGAAACCGACCTCGCAAATTTTAAGGAATGCCAACGTATTGCATACGATGCGGTGGTCGAAGTCGCGAAAAACCTCAAGACCGGCGATACGGAGCGCGACGCTGCGCAGATGATCGATACCGAGCTGAAACGGCATGGCATTACCCGCTATTTTCATGCACCGTTTGCTTGGTTTGGTGACCGTACCGCGTTTGCCGGCATCGAACGTCCGTTCGATACGCGCAATTTTCCGCTACAGTTGGCGCCACCCCATT
>JAEUSA010000055.1 GCA_016788945.1 Leptospiraceae bacterium | reverse complement strand
TTGACCTTTTTGAAAGTGCCCTCGTCTTCTTTGAGGCAGCGAAACGGCACACTCTGCGGCGCGGCCGCAAGTGGCCGCAGCAAAATCCACGACAGGGCGACGAGCGCCACCGCCGCCAAATGCAGTAAATCGAATGACATAATTTTCATAATTTCTCCTTGAATTAAATAGCAATCAGTTTTTTCTCGTTGCGCGTCCGCCCATAACCGATTTGCGCGAGTACCGTCGCCAAATCGTCTGCGGCAAGTTCGGCGGCGATGTGTCCGTCGGGTCGCACGAGAATATCTCTATTCCAGTTCATGAATTTTCCAGCGACGGTAATTCCTTTCGGTAGCGGAATTAACTGCATTTCGCTTGTTAATCCCGCCATGGCGATTGCCTGCCGCCAGCGTCTGTGGTTTTGTTCGCCGGTGAAAAGCGTGAAACGGTTGTAGGCAATTTTGGCATATGCTTTGTTTTGATTCTTGCCTTTTCGCCAGGTAAAAAACGGTAGCCGGGCACCCGCCGTGAATTGTGGTACATACTCGGCAACCGTACTAAAACCGGTGTTACGTGTGTTTCCGGTGAGAGCTCCTTCTTTATACGTGAAGCCGAGATCAAGGCCGATGCGGTCGAAATGGTCGCGCTGCTTTTCGATCACGTGTTTCACCCGCGCATCGAGCCCGCGGTTACGCATCGCACGCCGCAATCGATAGTCGGCGAGCGCATAAAAAAACACAAGCAGCCGCCCGCGCGCCTTTTTGCCCAGCCAGCGCAAAGGACACAGCGAAAGCAACCACATGAGCCGGGGCAACAGCGCGGCGTTGAGGCCCAGCGCTTGCGGTATCTCGAACAGTTTGTAAAAGTTGCGCCGGCTTTCATCGCAATTTATCGTCACAATCGGTTTGCGCTCGCTTTCATAGGTCGCCAGCAGCGATGCACTCGCCTTTGCTTTGAGCACGGCAGCCACTTTCCAGGCGAGGTTGTGCGCGTCGGCAACCCCCGAATTGAGGCCGAGGCCACCGGTCGGGGGAAAGCGGTGCGCGGCATCGCCGATCAGAAATGCCCGTCCTTTGCCGAACGATTCAGCGACCTGCGCCGTCATACGCCAGCTGCTGATCGATTCGATGCGTGGTTTAAAATCCACGTCGCCCAGCGCGCTGGCAATGCGCTGCTGAAAAACTTCTTTCGTATAGTCTTCAATTTTCTCATAGGGTGTCATCACGGGAACATGATAGACCCAGCGCCGGCTCGCTTCATGCGCGATGAATGTACCGGCCGCATCGGGTTTAAAGATGAAAAACAGTTTCGCTTTCGTTTTTAATCGACGGCGCAAGTCATCGGTAAAGTAGGCATTGGCGAAATCTTGAATCTTTTCAGGCCCTTGCATCGCAATGCCCAAGGCGCTGCGCACCTGGCCGCCCGCCCCGTCACAGGCAAAAAGAAACCGACTGTGGATTTCTGTTTGCGCAGAATTATTTATTCCCTTCAGCGAACTGGCAGACACGGCCCTGACAGTCGAAACGACACCTTCGGCATCTTGTTTGAGGCTCAGCCATTCGACCCCGGTGAGCAGGCGTATTTTTTTGCTTGCGAGTACCCGCCGGCGCAGAATTTTCTCGAGCTCAATCTGCGAAAGATTCAGGTATGGACTCGCTGTTGCGCTGTGCGCGCTGTATTTGGCCGCGGTCTCTACGTCGGCAAGATCGATGCGACCTATTTCTTCGCCGAGCGTGCGGCAGAAAAGAATACGTGAGGCGTCTTCGTGCGACGATGCCTCGCGCCTGAGTTCGGCGAGTGAAATACCCAAAGACGTCAGAATTTCAATCGTGCGCCCGCTGATTTCATGCGCCTTCGGATGCCGCGCGAGGTGCTCCCGCTTTTCGACGATGAGGCTTTGAATTCCGCATGCTGCGAGGCAAAGCGCAGCCGTCATGCCCGACGGCCCGCCCCCCACAATCAGTACGGGTGTTTCAATACACTGCGGTTTGCTGTTTTTCATACTTCTTTCTGGCGGGGTGCCACGTGAAAATGAAAGTACGCGAACGAGATTGCCGTCAGCGATGAGAGCAACGTGAACGCTAATATGTTCTCGTTGATACCCATAATTTCCACATGGTATTTTCCATCGATAACCGCACCCTTATAGAGCGGAGAGAAAATGACCGCCGACCAGAATGCCATAAGGTTGCACGTCTGCCATCCGAACGATAGGTAGAGGTTGCGCAGTTCGAACGGTTTTCTGAACCACACCAGATAGATGTTGGCAATGCCCGAGGTGACCATGTACGAGATTAGCCACATCATGTGCACCCGTGCATGCCCCGGCCATTCGGGATTCTGTAAATGCGAGACGTCGATGTCGCGCAACGCTGGTCCGAAAAATTCAATTGCGGTAAGCGTGAGCAGTATCTTAACGATCGTAAGTTTTTTAGTAGTTTCCATTTTTTTTCCTTATGTTATTTTTTAGAAATGTAGTGAAAAAGCAAGACCGGGCGTGACCGCCCATGCGGCCGCCGACTGGTAGGTATAGTTACCGTTCGCATCTTTGTACGCTTCGTAAAAAACCGTGAGCAGCGAACCTTTAACGAAGGCATCGAGAGAAACATCGTCGCCCAACGGCAGAGCAATGCCCAGCGTCGCCTGTGCAAAAAATCCCGTCGGGTTTGAAGTTTTACGGCCGCTGACGCCATTGCCGTTTACGGTGAACTCGTAGTTCGTGATGTTGATGGCAACACCCGCACCGACGCCGATATAGAAATACTTCGGGTGAATGCGAAATTGCGCCAGCAAAGGAATAAACTGCGAATTGAGTTTTTCGACTGTCTTGAGTGTCGTCGTCGTGGGTGGAATTACCGTCGTCACGGTCTTGGTCGAACTGCCGTCGAGGTTCGCCGCCTGAAAATATTGCGCAGCAAAGCCAAGTTGGCTTACATTGCCCATCCACAGGTCGAGGCCGCCCGCAAAACCGCCGAGCTTGTTTTCGCAACTACCCCCGGCGGTGGTATACACTTCGCATGCCGATTTGTAGCTGTCGCGATCGACTGCACCGACATAGGGGGTATATCCGCCCCACAGCGAAATCGTAGCCTGCCGTCCTTTGGCTTGCGCCGGTTTGACTTCCGGTCTTGCCGCTTCTGCCCAGGCAGTTGTGGTCACTACCCCGAGCGCGAAAATTATCGTTCTCTTCATGAATCCTCCGTTTTTGAGGGCTAAAACAAGGGGGATTTCCCCCCCAATGTCAGGAGCCCTGATTACGGGGTATTTATAGACGAAAAAAAGGCGTCTGTCGCCTCCGCTTGCAAGCGGAGGCCCTGTTTTTGTCCTTTTTTACGGCGAAATGCAAAAAAGTCAAACTAACCGGTAGATTTTTACCGGCTGTTCACGGCCTTTGACCTGCGTTTCAGAGATAAATTCGGGGGCGAGGTCTTCACAGAAACGGCGCACCTCTTCTGACATCAGCACGCGCGTGCTGAACTGCTTGTTCAGCTGCTCAATGCGCGAGGCGAGGTTTACCACGTCACCGATGACAGTATATTCTTTCCGTGAGCTCGAACCCACATTGCCGGTGACAGCATCGCCCGAGTGCAGTCCGATACCGATGGTGACATCGGGTAGGTTACCCGCTTCAACCTCGGTCGCGATACGCCGGGCGATTTCCGCTGCCGCATTGACTGCGTTGCGCACATCCTGACCGTCGCTCAGCGGGGCGCCGAAAACGGCCATGAACCCGTCGCCGAGAAATTTGTTGATAATACCATTATGCCGGTTGATGATTTCGATGCAGAAGCCAAAGATGCTGTTCAGAAAATCGACGACCTCCTGCGGGGTGCGCTTTTCAGAAAAAGTCGTGAAATTGCGGATGTCCAAAAACATCACGCAGACATGCCGGCTCTCGCTTTGTTCTTTCTGATTGAGCAAAGCTTCGACGACCGATGGTGATACGTGCTGGCCGAAGATGTTCGTGATTTTGTTGCGCTCTTGCAGCAGACGAAAAGAATTCAGCTGGCGCTTGCGTATCTGCCCGGTAACAAACGCTGCCGCGATGCCGGCGACGAAGATAAAGAATACGCGGCCCAGATTGAATACCGGGTTAATCAACACTTCGGGCATATTGGCGATACCTGGCTGACGAAAGCAATACGCGGCAAAAACAGTAAATTCAACGGCCGCAACGGCGCCGGTAAACATGCACAGGCGCGGGTCGAGTCGCAGTGTAGATAACACGATAAACAGCGCATACGCAAACGGTGCAGGAGTGTATATCGCCACCAACCGCGGTTCGACGAACAACGTAAATAAGTACATGATGACTGTCGGAGCGCTGGTTTCAATGAGCGCATTGGCATAACGCGAGACGACAGGCAAGGCCCGTTCTTTCTTTAAGAACCAGCCAAACGCAGCGCGCGCTCCGACACAGTAGAGGGCATGGCCGAAAAATACCAGTGCCGAGTAGAGCTGAAAATCCGCAGCTTTTGCGCCGATCATGCGCTCGAACTCATGGGGAAACAAAAACGGCCCCAGTGTGAAACCGGTTCCAACAATGACAAACGCAGCAATCAGGATCGCAAGGCGAAATCGTTCGCTCTGCAGAGTTTCCTTTTCGATATCTTTCTGAAACAACTCCTCAATCGGATCTTTTCTGTGGTGGGAGGCTATTTTGCTCAGCATGGCGAATCGTAAGCGCGCCCTGTGAGCGCACAACTCTTATTTGCTCTCGTAAACTGTCTCGAGCAGTTCCGATTCGAATAGCTGGCTCGGGGCCACGACCGGTTCATCGAGGGGTATCTTGGTGCCGTAACGTTCTTTCATCTTGGCGCGCACCGCCGGATGCGAGAGATCGAATTCGCGCAGCTTTTTGGTCGGCGAAAGTTCAATGCCTGCGCCGCGCTGGTAGATTTTCCATACCAATTCAGAACAATATATGCGTGCATCGGACCAGCCGAAAATCCAATCATAATTTTTACCAAGAAATTTGCGGCCTTCTTTTTCCATACGGGCGAGCACCTGTTTTGTCAGTGTGGCATCCGCATTTTTCAGCCGCTTCACCACGTAATGACCGCCCACGCTGCGCGACAGAAAGGTTTTCAGATTTGTTGCCTTTACCGGCTGCACCGCCTCGAAAACCACGGGGCGGCCCTTTTGAAAATAGACGATGCCGACATGCGAATAGCGGGAATGTGTAGCAAGCCTAATCGCCTTGCTTTGCGCAGATTTCGTTTCCTGGAAAATGATATCGCCGTTTCTCAGCAGCTCTGCAACCTGCTTTTGCGCGCTGACTGCCGGCGCAGAAAGCAAGAATATCCAGAGCAAATAAAAACGCTGCATTTATTGCTCCTTACCGCGCTTCTCTACATGCTCCAGTTCTTTTTGCAGAAAGAAATTCAGAAAAGTTCTGATGGCGGCAAGTATTGCCAACTTGATGAGCGCATCCATGGTGGGAGCAACGGTTGTGGAGAGGATATCTGCGCCCAGCTGGAATTCCAGCGCGATCGCGAGCCAGCTGCCGAATTTGAGGCGAATACCCTCGGCGGCAACCCGGCGCTCACGGCGGTAGCCGCCAATGCCGACGCCAATCGAGGCGATAAGCCCCGTAACGACACAGATGGCCGAAATGCCCTCAAGCAGCACCTTGGCATAGCCGACAAAGCTGCCTAAACCTGATTCGATCGCGTGAAGCGCTTCGTGCATAGGAAGTCGTTATTCGGCAGCGGAAAGTGCGGTCAATTTTTTTGGCCAGCTATGGAATTCCATAGCCTACTAATAATGTGACATAATACTGAATAACTAGGCGCAAAAAACCGGCTTGGAGCAAATTATGTCTCAGCCTCGTCCGCAATCCGCACGATAATCAACCATGCTGCGGGGTATCTACACAGGCGCGTCGGGAATGACCGCCATGCAGGTCAAAATGGATACGGTGGCGAACAACCTCGCCAACGTCGATAAAACTGCTTTTAAAGAAGATGTGACCATTTTTCGCGCAAACCCAGAAGTGTTGATTCACCGCACACGCGACGACGGCGTGGGTTGGGTACCGATGGGCGGGTTCGATATCTCGCCGCTCGTGGGCAAACTCGGCACCGGCAGCGAAGTAAACGAAATTTTTACGCGCTTTGATCAGGGCGCGGTAAAGAAGACCGACCGCGATCAGGATATCGCAATCAACGGCGAAGGATTTTTCGTCGTACAGTCGCAGGCAGGCCCGCGCCTGACGCGTAGTGGCGCCTTCATTCTCGACCGCAACGGCATGCTGGTGACCCCCGACGGTTTTCCACTGATGGGCGAAAAGGGCCCGATTCAGGTGAACCATAACAACTACATCGTAAAGACTAACGGCGAAGTGTGGATCAATCAGGCAGTGGGTAACAACCCCCGCAATTTTACCAGCAAAGACATCAACCAGTGGGAAAACCCGGTTCTATTAGATACATTGCAGATTCGCACCGTCGACCACCCGCGCCACCTCGATAAGGTCGGCCAGTCATTCTACAATACCACACCCGAATCGGGCGACATGCGGCCTGTCGATCAGGTCAAGGCTCCCGAAATCCTGCAGGGTTTTCTCGAAGCCTCCAACGTCAACATCGTTACCGAGATGGTGAACATGATCGAAGTGCAGCGGATGTATGAAGCGAACCAGCGCGCGATCACGACGCATGACGGCATGCTGGGCACACTGATTAATCAAGTGTTGCGAGTATAGTAATCTCTGAAAATTTTTTTCGCCAGGGTTACTGCCTTTCAAGGTCGGCGTACGGGTCGAAAGCCAAGCGTGTTGTTCGCTGTCCAGGGTGAACTGCCGCTGCCGCGAAATGCAGTCCGCAGCGTCTGTGACTGGTTGCTCCAGCTGCCGCCACGCCCCACTCGACCCGAGCCGGCTGCAGGCCCCGCACTATCTGCGTCCGTATAAGGTGACGTGGTACTGTAGGCGGCTGCATACCAATCGCCGGTTAGCTCCCATACATTCCCGCTCATGTCATAAAATCCCAATGCATTGGCGTTCTTCTGGCCAACCGGCTGCGTCGACACGGTATTGCCTGTACTGCCATTGACTATGTTGCCGAACCATGCAACGAGGTCGCTATCGGCGAACGAGGTATAAACTGCGTTCGACCCGCTCGCGTAGTCGCCCGGCTTGAAAGTTGTGCCATCTACGTATCGAGCGGCATATTCCCACTCGGCTTCCGTGGGCAATCGGTAGCCATTGGCCGACCAGTTTATGTATGGGTTGTCTTCGCTGCCCGCGGTAGTGTCCACCGTCATCGTGACGGTTGAAGTTTTCAGCGGCGTTGTGAAGGCCGCATCGGTGAAATAGACCGGTTTTAATCCCTGCCGTTCAGAAGCGGCGTTACACCAGACGATTGCGTCGCGCCAGCTCACGATCGTCACCGGATGCTGGTCGGTCCTGGCCCCGTTGTCTCCCTGAACTCCTGGGTTACCAAAAAGATAACCATTGGATGCAGCCCAGGTTGTGACTATCGTCCAATCTGCGTATTGCAGTTCAGACCTAGCCATGGCAAATGCAGAAATCGACGCTACCGTATGCTCAGGTGTGGCCGAACCTCCCACAGCCGCTGACCCCCTGACATAGCCGGAGGTGTTAGCCGGCACGCAGAGCATCTGCATGAGGTCTGATGCCACGGCAGTCGAGCAAGAAACTGGCGCGGCCGAGGCTGCGCTTTCGGGCTGCCAGAATTTTCCCCAACTTTGGGTTTGGCACCGGGAGAGGGCGGCACAACTGGAGGCCAGCCACAAAAATGCCATGCTGAGCCTAATGCTCGGGCGCCTTGCGCTACCCATGTGGGCAAATGGACAATTCTTTTGCATCTGATATTTCCCCGGACAGTGAATTTTATCGGTGTATGACTATCACACTTAGATAGGTCTGTCGACCTACCTCATAAGGTAGTTCCGTTTTTAGCTGACGCGAAACGTCGAGGGGGTCTGGCCAGTAATCTGCTTGAAAACCCGGTTGAATGCTGATTTTGATTGAAATCCCGAAGCGTATGCCACCTCAATCATATTCGGCTCTGCCGCGGACATTAGCAGCTGCTTCGCTTTTTCGACCCGGTAAGAATTCACGAGGTTATAAAAATTTTGCTGCAATTCGGCATTGATGATCATCGAAACCAGGTGCGGCGAAAGTTTGAGTTGCTCTGCAAGATCGTTCAGGCTGTACGAATCATCAAGGTAGGCCTCGCTCCCCGCCAGTATGTCACGAATTTGTTGCGCATACCGCTTCCGGTTTACTGCATCGATATTCTGAATCTTTGCATACTTGCCTTTTTGCGCGGCCGGAGCGAAATCCGCTGAGACCGAAAAAACAGCGGGCTTTATGATAAGAAACGTGAGAATGAGGTAATTGCCCCCTGAGAACAAGACAGCAGTCAGTGGATTCACAGGGGCTGGTTCATCGGCCAGTAGATTATAGAAAACATTGAGCATTCCGCCGACGCACAGGACAGCGTTAAAGAGCAGGAACAACTTTAACCAAGTGATCCGTCCCATGAA